>JAAYBH010000260.1 GCA_012718935.1 Clostridiales bacterium | reverse complement strand
GCGGCCATTGTCACGCTTGTGTCCGTGACGCCCCCGGCGAGCTTGGCGACGGTGTTGCCGGTGCACGGGGCGATGACGAGAACGTCCAGAAGCGCCTGGGGCCCGAAGGGCTCGGCGTCTTTGATGGAGCTTATGATTTTATTGCCGCAGATTGCTTCGATCCTGCCGATAAAGCTCTTCGCCGTGCCGAATCTGGTATCGGTGCTATAGGCGTTTTCGGACATGATCGGCGTGACGGTCTCGTATATCTTCCTTGTCTTTTCAAGCGCGCTGATGGCCTTGTCAAAGGTGCAGTAGGAGCCGCAGAAGGCAAACCCGATGTTTTTTGAAATCATAATGTGACGCCCTTTTCCTTCAGGATATTAAGGATTGTATCCCGGATAATCGCGCCCGAGGTGACCGGCGCCACCTCGCCCGGCAGGCTCAGGGCCCAGACAGCCTTGACGCCCAGCTTTGACGCGGCCGAAAAATCCATACCCCCGGGCTTTGAGGCAAGGTCGAGGCAGAGGCAGCCCCGCTTCAGCCTTGAGAGCCTGCCCTCGCCAAGCACGCGCGCCGGCACCGTGTTGACGACGACGTCATATTGCCCGAGCGTATCGTCAATGCGCCCTGTTTCCTCGGCCTCGTACCCGTAAGCCTTGATCCACGCCAGATCGGCATAGTTACGCGCTGTTGCCGTCACTTTGGCACCGAGTCCGCGCAGCCGGTGGCACAGGATTTTTCCGATGCGCCCGAAGCCGATCACAAGACAGCCGGCATGGCATATGGTGATCGGCGTTTCCTCCATAATCAGCTGGATCGCCCCTTCGGCCGCGGCCACGGCATTGGCCACGGCGAGCTCCTCCCGGTCCAGGAAATCGATCAGGGAAATGCCCATCGAATCGGCCAGCTCATGTGTGGCTTCGTCTATACGTCCCGCGCATAAAACCTGATCCGGGCGCAGGACGGAGAGAATTTCCCGCGTCGTATGTAATCCGCTGCTCAGGGGCGCGTTCAGCATACCCTCCCTTGAAGTCACGGGCAGTGGCATGACGACGCAGGCGGCAGCATCCGTTGCTTCCCGGATAAGAGTTTTTTGAGCGACGCTGCTCTCGAGACGGATTTTATCTATCGCAAAGGTTGAAACCGAATGCCCGTCAGCCGCCAGCAGCTCAGCCAGCTTCGCCTGACGCATGTCGCCTCCAATAACTGCAAATCTCATTTGATATCCTCCCAGCTCATAAAGCTTAACAGCACCGACTGTTTCCGTTTATTCTATTCTGCCGGCGCCTGCCGCGTGACTGCAAAAAGCAATCCGGTACAAACAGACACCGGCCCGATTTACATCAGGCCGGTGACAATGACTATTAACGAGCAAATTATTAACTATTATGGCAAGTATCGCAGTCGCAGGCG
Source organism: Clostridiales bacterium (assembly GCA_012718935.1). Classification (GTDB taxonomy): domain Bacteria; phylum Bacillota; class Clostridia; order Oscillospirales; family Oscillospiraceae; genus Sporobacter. Next base: position 27,551 of record JAAYBH010000260.1, on the reverse strand, counting down.
CAGCCGACGATCGGCTCCGGGTCGATGCCCTGCCGCCTGTAATAATCTGCGATGGCGGATTTTATGCCCTCCTCCGCCAGGACGGAACAGTGAAGCTTTGCCGGCGGCAGGCCGTCCAGAGCCTCGGCCACGGCGGAATTCGTCAGCTTCAGCGCGTCTTCAATGGTTTTACCCTTCACAAGCTCTGTCGCCATGGACGATGTGGCGATGGCCGCCCCGCAGCCGAAGGTCTTGAAGCTGATATCCTTTATGATATCGTCTTCGATCTTCATATATATCTTCATGATATCGCCGCACTTCGGGTTTCCCACCTGCCCGACGGCGTTTGCGCCCTCAAGCTCGCCCACATTGCGCGGATTTGAAAAATGCTCCATAACTTTTTCTGAGTACATATTTATATATTTCCTCCTAGTTGTACGATCTATGTAGGGAACGACGCCCTCGTCGTTCCTTGACGACGCCCTCGTCGTTCATTTTCCGAACAGGCGGATTAGATCAGCAGGCCACCATTTTATCCAGGCTGTGCCGCGCCGCGTCCGCTTCGTCTTTGTCAATGGTGATCTCGTATTCCTCGTTTTCAAGGCAGTTGAGGACGGCCTGCAGCGTCACTTTTTTCATATTGGGACAGACAAAGGCAGACGTGACCGAATAAAACCTTTTGTCCGGCAGCTCTCTCTGCAGGCGCGCGGTAATCTCCATCTCGGTGCCGATCAAAACCTCCTGCGCGTCTGTTTCGCGGGCAAACCTGATGATTTCGGATGTGCTCCCGATAAAGTCGGCGAGCTTTGTGACCTCGGCCCGGCATTCCGGGTGCACGGCGACCTTCGCGTCAGGGTGCGCCTTTTTCGCCGCCAGAATATCCGCTTCGGTGACCCGGTGGTGGGTTGGGCAGAAGCCGGTGTGGAAGATAAACTTTTTTTCCGGCAGCTTCGAGGCCGTATACTCAGCCAGGTGGATATCTGGAACAAAAATGATCTCTTCGGCGTCCAAAGCCTTGGCGATGCGCAGGGCGGAGGAAGAGGTGCAGCAGATGTCGCACTCCGCTTTGACTGCCGCCGAGGAGTTCACATAGCACATGACAGCCGCGTCGGGATGCACCGCCTTGAGGCGCCGGACATCCTCCGGCGTTACCATGTCCGCCATCGGACAGCCCGCATCCACAGCGGGGATGAGCACTTTCTTGTCGGGTGACAGGAGCTTGGCGCTTTCACCCATAAAACGGACGCCGCAGATGACAATCAGCTTTTCCTTCGCTTCCTTGGCGCGCTTGGCCATCTCAAAGGAATCGCCCACAATATCGGCGATGTCCTGCACGTCCAGGGGGACGTAATAGTGCGCCAATATGAGTGCGCCCTTTTCTTCCTTCAGCGCCAGTATCCGCTTTTGAATATCGTTATAATTTTCCACTTAATTTATCCTCCCAGAGAGGTGACATGGATCTCAGCTTATCAATAATCGGCGGCAGTGTCTCGAGGATATAATCGATGTCCTCGCCGGTCGTCGTCTCGTTGATCGACAGACGGACCGAGCCGTGCGCCACCTCGTGCTTCAATCCGATTGCCAGCAGTACGTGAGACGGGTCGAGGGAAGCCGAGGAGCAGGCCGAGCCGGAGGAGGCGCAGATTCCGGCGTTGTCCAGCATCAGGATCATCGCTTCACCCTCCACGCATTCAAACACAAACGACGCCGTGCCCGGCAGCCTGTTCTCCGGATCGCCCGTCAGCTGTGAGAACGGGATTTTCAAGAGCTCCGTGATCAGCCTTTCCCTCATGGCGGTGGTTTTTTCGATGTTGGCGCTCATGTTTGAAACCGCTTCCTCAAGGGCTGCCGCCATGCCGGCGGCGCCCGCCACGTTTTCCGTAGAGGAGCGCCTTTTGCTCTCCTGTCCGCCGCCGTATAAAAGCGGCGGGATATAGCTCCCTTTCTTTATATAGAGCGCACCAACGCCCTTCGGGCCCCGGAATTTGTGGGCTGCAATAGACATCATGTCGATATTCATCCCGGCCACATCAATTGGGATATGCCCGACGGCTTGAATAGCGTCGGTATGGAACAGTATCCCCTTTTCCCGGGCGATTGCGCCCAGTTCCCGGATCGGCTGGATCGTACCGATTTCGTTATTCGCCGTCATGATCGTGATCAGGATCGTATCGTCCCGAATGGCGTTGTTAAGGTCGCCAGCCAAAACCCTGCCGGCGTTATCCACGGGCAGATATGTCACTTCATAACCCTGTTTTTCCAGATAGCCGAGCGTGTGGGAAACGGCGTGGTGCTCAATGCATGATGTGATAATATGTTTCCCCTTTTTGCTTTTTATTTCAGCTGCGCCCCGGATTGCCCAATTATCGGCTTCCGTCCCGCTGCCGGTGAAATAGATCTCTTCGGATTTCGCCCCAATGGCTGCCGCCACTTTGGCGCGCGCCGCTTCAAGGCCTTTTTTTGCCTCCCTGCCGAGGCTGTATATCGCTGAGGGATTGCCGAAGCTTTCCGTCAGATAAGGCATCATCGCGTCCAGCGCCGTTTTTGACAGGGCTGTGGTACCGGCGTTATCCGCGTATACTCGTCTTGCTGCCATATTTGTCTCCAGTCATACTAAATTAGTAGGTTAACTACTTTATCACTGTATACTACAGTGATGTGTTTGTCAACACGAGCTTTATTCATACCCGAAGATCAACATATTTTATTGATATTAAACCCGGCCCATGGTATGATGGTCGCGGCCTATTGACTTTATAACGATGGATTTGGAGGTGCAAAATGAAACGACTGACTGCTGTCGTGCTTGTTTTGCTGCTCCTGTTATGCATTACGGCTGCTTATGCCACGGCGCCCGGCTCGACCGGTGACCCGCTTATTTCTCTCAGCCACATCAACAACACATTTCTTCCGGCTGTCCGCGGCGACGCTAAAAATCTCGTCAATGACGCCCTCGGGAAATCATACGGAGATACCTTAAAGAAGTTGCAGGAGGCTTATGACGGATATATGCTGCGTCTGGGGGGTATGGAGGGCTATACCTTTGCCAGTGCCTTTACACCCCTCAGTCTCCCAGCGGGAGCGTCGTCCAAGCTCATAACCGGCAGTACTTTTGTCCTCACATCCGGCGTGGCGACCGTTTTAATTGAAAAAGGCACAGTGATCAATATTTCAACAGGGACTGAGGTACCAAACGGTTCATCTCTAACTTTGAACCAGCGTTATTTCTGCGCCGAGGATACGGCGGCCCTGTTTGCCGCGGCGTCGATGTCGACCTGCCTGATTGACGGATACTATCAGTCGGGCGGCACGGTCATCGTCAACCCCGTCCTTTTCTCCGACGTTAAAACCGGCGACTGGTTTTATACCGCCGTCCGGTATGCCAGCGAAAACAATCTGTTCAAGGGCACCACGCCCACGACCTTTGAGCCGAAAACGGCCATGACACGAGGCATGTTCGTCACCGTGCTGTACAGGCTTGCGGGAGAACCGGCAGCCTCTACCGCCGCCATTTTCTCGGATGTGCCTTCTTCTCAGTATTACACCGCGGCGGTCAGCTGGGCCAATGCCAACAACATCGTCACCGGGTATGACGGCAAGTTCCAGCCCAACGTGCTTATTACCCGCGAGCAGATGGCCGTGATCCTGTACCGATACTCGGCGTACGCCGGGTATGGCGCAGCATATACCGGCACCTCTGTCTTTGATTCATTCCCCGATAAGGGCAGCGTATCCCCTTACGCGTCGGACGCCGTCAAATGGGCCGTGTTTAACCGTCTTCTAAGCGGCGCGGACGGAAGGCTTCAGCCTAATAACACAGCCTCGAGAGCAGAGGTGGCTCAAATTATATTGAATTTCTGCCAAAAATTTATAGGGAACTGAATGGTCGCCCTGTAACAGACGGACACCTCCTGAATAATATGAAGTGAGCCCTACTAGGGTTATCATATATATGGAGGAATCAATTTATGGGTTGCGATCGTGGTATATTTGGCAATGAGCGTTGCGTCTGGTTGATTATCATCCTTGTCATTCTGTTCTTCCTCGGCGGCTGCGGCTTTGGCTTTGGTGATTAACCGGCCCGGCGATTGCCATCTCAGTCAACAAATAATATAAATGCGCCGGATGGCCAAAAGCCTCCGGCTTTACATATGGCTTTTTTTCGGACATCCTTTTCGGCAGCATTTAGCATATTGATTTAAGTATGTTGGCATAGTATAATAATTATCACTTTCCCCGCGCATGATGAAACTCATCGCATGCATGAGTGATGAAACGGCGCGGGGCAAGGCCGCACTAGTCGGGGAGTCAGCGGTGCCCTGTCGCCTGCAACCCGCTACAGCAGGGATGAATCCCGGCCCCAGGATTTGTGATGTGTCGTCAGCCTCAGGTAAGCGGCGTTGACGAGCCGGTCTCGCGCAACGTAAATTCGTGAACCATGTCAGGCGGGGAACCGAGCAGCATTAAGCGAAACTTTGCGTGTGCCGCGAGTCCGCCGGCTCCGAGCCGGCTGTCTGAGTAACGGACATATCACACTTTCAAAGGCCGGTGTGCGGTCTTGCCACGCGCCGTGGCGCGAAGCGACACGGCGAAGAGTACAGCGTAGGGCCCGATGACAAACGACTCGCACAGCGAGTCGTTTTCGCGGGCCGTCTTAATTTGCCAACAACACTTTTTCATGTTTGATTTTTTTTGCGGCGCATACTATAATTGGTTTATCATTTTTTCAGGGAGGGCGTTCGTTGATGTATCAGGCTTTATACAGAAAATGGCGCCCTAAAACCTTTGACGACGTCGTCGGACAGGAGCATATTACAGGGACGCTCAAGCGGCAGGTTTCGAGCGGGCGCTTGTCGCATGCCTATTTGTTTGTCGGCACCCGCGGTACCGGCAAGACCACCTGCGCCAAGATCCTTTCGAGAGCGATCAACTGCCTGCAGCCCGAAAACGGCAACCCGTGCAATAAGTGCGCTTCCTGTCTGGGGATTGAAAACGGCAGCATTCTCGACGTCCTGGAGCTGGACGCCGCGTCAAACAACGGCGTGGACAACGTTCGGGCGCTCCGGGAGGAAGCCGTTTTCACTCCGGTTAACGTTAAAAAACGCGTCTATATCATCGACGAGGTACACATGCTCTCCACCCCGGCTTTCAACGCGCTTTTAAAGATCCTTGAAGAGCCGCCCGAGCATCTTGTCTTTATACTGGCGACGACGGAGATCCATAAGGTCCCCGCGACGATCCTGTCCCGATGCCAGCGCTTTACGTTTAAACGCATCCTGCCGGAGGCGGCGGCCGAAAGGCTGCAAAATATCGCAGGGCAAGAAGGAATCTCGCTGACGGACGACGCTGCAGCCCTTCTCGCGCGGTTGTCAGACGGGTCACTCCGCGACGCGCTGTCTCTTCTTGATCAGTGCGCCTGGGAAGATACCGTTGATTATGACCGGGTCCTGTCCGCCATCGGGCTGGCCGGCAGCGGCGAGACGGCAGGTCTTCTCCGAGCTGTCGCGAATAGCGATGCCGCCGCTGCTCTGGGTTTGCTGGAAAAGCTCTATAACAGCGGAAAGGTCATGGCGTCCGTTTTGGAAGAACTGACGCTCCTCGTCCGCGACGTGCTCATTACAGCGCTGATGCCAAAAGGCGGCAGCGGGCTTTTGAGCGGCGGTTATGACGAAGGAGTCCTTCGGGGTTTCACGAAAAGCTTTAAAGTCGAAAGGCTGCTCTCGATATTGGATATTATAAGGGAAACATCGCAGGACCTGTCAAAAAGCTCCGGCGGGAGGCTTTCTGTTGAGCTTTGCCTCATGCGCCTCTGCGACGAGCGCCTCACGGCCGATGATGGCTCCCTTCTGTCCCGGATTTCCCGGCTTGAGGAAAAGATCGGCGATGGTCTGATATCAGTACCGGCTGCACCCCCTCAAAACCAAAACCGCACAGCGCCCGTCGCGCCAGACAAGCGCGCCGCTGAAGCGCCCGTGCCGTCCGTTCCTGAGGAAACTATATACCCGGATGCATGTCATGAGGATACGGGCGGGCAGACCGAGCCAGAAATAACCGCGCCTGTTCCGGAGAGTGTGCCCAAGCTGCCCGACGGGTTGGCTGACCGGCATTCGGACGACATATGGGAAAAAATACTCGACGATATCAAACCGAACATCGACATCCCCCTGTATGCCATCCTGCGCGACCGGGCACAGGCGACAGCACAGCTGGAGGACGGCATGCTGACAATCAAAGCGAAGAATGCTTTTTTAGTGAATATGATAAATGTCCCGGCTGTCACGGCGCTTTTAAAGGCGGCGGCTGCTGCCGTGCTGAAAAAGCCTGTCGCTGTCCGTATTACCCAGGAGGATGACAGCGCCCCCGGCGGCGGCAGCAAATTGGACGCGCTGACAGACCGGTTTCCCGGTGTTGTCAAAGTTGAATAAAAAGAAGGAGTGACCATAGTGGCAAAAGGCGGATTTCGCGGCGGCGGCTTCGGCGGCGGCGGTGGCGGAATGAACATGAACATGCTCAAGCAGGCCCAGAAGATGCAGGCTGACATGATGAAGATGCAGGCCGAAATGGAGGAAAAGACGTATACGGCGAAAGCCGGCGGCGGCGCCGTCACGGCCGTCGTCAACGGCAAGCATGAGATCATCTCCCTTCAAATCGAGCCCGAGGCCGTTGACCCCGAGGATGTCGAAATGCTGTGCGACATGATCGTGGCAGCGGTTAACGAAGCCATGCGCACGGCTGACGCCACCATGGGCGAAAGCATGTCCAAGCTGACCGGCGGCCTGAACCTGGGCTTTTAGTAATTTCGCGATATTTGGCGGGCCGAGTCGTCCCGCCCTACGGAGATCGTTTTATTGTAGGAGTCGAAGCCAAGAGACTCGCACGCGAGTCTCTTTCGCAGCCCGTTTGGTCGGAGGGATTCTGGATGAAATTGTCCTATACATACGATTCGCCCGTCGGCATGCTCTATCTCGCTGAAGAAAACGGCGTTCTCACCGACCTCCGCTTTCGGCCTATCCCCATCGCCGAGGAACGCGAGACGCCGCTGTTAAGCCGCGCCGCAGAGCAGCTCGATGAATATTTCGACGGCAGGCGGCATGAATTTGACCTGCCACTGTACCCGCGCGGAACACCCTTCCAGACATCCGTATGGTCGGCACTGCAGGATATCCCCTACGGCGAAACACGGTCATACAAGAACATCGCTAGCGCTTTAGGAAAACCAACGGCTTGCAGAGCCGTTGGTTCAGCCAACAACAAAAACCCAATCAGTATCATCATCCCCTGCCACCGCGTCATCGGTTCGGGCGGCGCCCTCACCGGCTACGGCGGCGGTTTGGATGTCAAACAGGCGCTGCTGGAGTTGGAGAAGAGATAATATAGCAGGAAAGTGCCGGAGCTGCTCATTGAAACCGCTCCAACGTGTCATTCCCGCAAAAGCGGGAATCCAGACCCTCGTATGGGGAACGTGGATTCCCGCCTGCGCGGGAATGACAGAACAGTGTAGATTTAAGTAGGAGATGAATCTCCTGCTTTTTTGTTTATTGAAAAAATTTGACATATATGATAAAACATACTAAACAAAGAAACAGGGGGACGGAGTTGCCATGAAATTCGCGAGCGGTATTTGCCTGATCACAGAGGATGTCCCAGAGCTTTCGGCGTTTTATGAAAAGGTTTTACAGACGAAAACCGATATCAATGATGTTCATGTTGAAATGACGGTCGAAGGCGGTGGTATCACGCTTTATTCAAAATCCGCAGCCGAAAAGGATATGGGTTTTGATTTCACAAAGTATCATGGGACCGGCATGACCAAATTCACTTTTTTTGTTGAAAATGTCGACGCCGAGTATGAAAGGCTCAAATCCCTGAACATGAATATCGAATTTGTCGCCGTTCCCACCACCTATCCCTGGGGTGCCCGCTCCATGCACTTCCGCGATCCGGATGGCAATATTGTGTGCTTTGTCAATTGTGACAGAAGCTGAGGAGATGATTGCATGAGCGGGCTTTTCAGTCGAACTACTTGAATACTGCGACGAGAATGGCTGTTTTCATTACATATACTGGAACGAAACCGACGGAAGAATCGGCCGATCCTTCAGATACGACACCAGAAACACCAACAACCAGTTGGGTATGGTGTCAATCATTATTGACGCAAAAAAGCCTTTGCTGATTAAGTACATATAAGAGTAAAGATGCATCAATGTGATGATAAAACCATCCTGAGATATCTGATTGCCGTGACGAACCACGTTGATGTCCCCGAATGCAGACATGTCCCTGCGCTTCAAGGAATGACGGAGCTTTCTATACCTGAAGCAACTTGGGCAATATTCGAAGCCAACGGAGAACTGCCTGACGCAACACAAAAAATCTATAAACAGTTTTATACCGAGTGGCTTCCGAATTCAGGATACAGCCTTGCCGACCTACCTGCTATCGAGTGTTACATGCAGGAAAATCGGCAGGAAGTATGGATTGCTATTAATTAAAAATAAGACAAGGGGACGGACCGTTCATCTGTCTTAACGAAATTCAGACCCCAACGTGTCATTCCCGCGAAGGCGGGAATCCAGGCCCTCGCATGGGGAACGTGGATTCCCGCCTTCGCGGGAATGACAGAGCAGTGCAGCTTTAAGCAGGAGACAAAGGCCCCATGCTCAGCTTTTCGCTAAACATGGGACCTTTGTCGACAGTCTGAAACGGAGCCTTTCGGCTCCGTTTTTACTTGACTTTTACCGTTCCTCCCTGAAATACGCCAGGCCCAAACTGGCCGGGGGTTGGTTTTTGCGGCGTTTGCGGAGGCTGACGGTGATGAGGACGACGATGGTGGCGACGTAGGGGAGGATCTCGTAGAGGGCGGCGGGGATGAAGCTGGCGGGGAAGTAGTAGCGCATGACGGACAACGCGCCGAAGATGAGCGCGGCGAAGATGGCGCGGGAGGGGTGCCAGGTGGCGAAGATGACGAGGGCGACGGAGAGCCAGCCGTAGCCGGAGATGCAGTTGTGCACCCAGACGCCGCCGACGCCGCTGGAGGAGTTCATGACGATATACAGGCCGCCGAGGCCGGAGATGCCGCCGCCGATACAGGTGGTGAGATATTTATAGCGCGTCACGTTGACGCCGGCCGCGTCGGCGGCCGCGTGGTGCTCTCCCACGGCGATAAGGTTCAACCCCCGGCGTGTGCGGGCTAAAAACCAGGCCATGACGAGAGCGATGACGATGCTGAGGTAAACCATGAAATTATAGGAGAACAGAAGCTTTCCGACGACAGGAATGCCCGCCAACCCCGGAAATAACGCGTTGTTGAAGCCGGCCTGAGTCGCTTCGCTGACCGCCACGTAGCCGCCGGCGGCGTTGCCGATAAACTCTCCGAAAAAGTTGCCGAAGCCGGCGCCGAAGATCGTCAGCGCGAGGCCTGTGACGTTCTGGTTTGCCCGCAGGGTGATGGTGACGAAGCTGAATATGAGGGCACCCAGCATGGCGCACAGGAAGGCGCAGAGAAGGGCAATGAGGACGGAGACCCAGGCCGCGGGGACGGCGGCGGCCTGCTCATAATAGTATGCTCCGGCAAGGCCGGCGATGCCGCCCATAAACATCATGCCCTCGACGCCCAGGTTCAGGTTGCCGGACTTTTCCGTCAGAGATTCGCCCAGCGTGCCGAATAAAAGCGGGCAGGAAGCGAGTACCGCGGCGATAAAAAAGTTCAGAATATCAGTCATTGGGCACCTCGATTTTCTTTTTGCCGCGGAAGATGACACGGTAATTGATGAAAAATTCGCAGCCCAGCATAAAGAAGAGGATGATACCCGTCAGCACCTCGGCGGCCGAGGCGGGGATCTTGAAGTCCGTTTGAATCGTATTGGAGCCTTTCGTCAGAATGGCGAGGAATACTGTAATGATGACCATGGAAAAGGGGTTCAGCTTGGCCAGCCACGCCACCGTGATCGCTGTAAAGCCGTAACCGCCGGAGGATGTATCACTGAGCGTGTAGCTGGAGCCGGAAACTATCAGGAAACCGACGATGCCTGCGATGGCGCCGGACATGAAAATCGTCCGCATGATAATTTTCGCCACGTTCATGCCGATGTATTTGGCCGTCCGTTCGCTTTCCCCGACGACGGAGAGCTCATAGCCGTGCTGCGAATACTTCATGTAGATAAACATCGCCGCGACAAGCACCAGAACGATGATCCAGCCGATATTGAGGCCGAAGACGTTGGGGAGCCTGGCTGCGCTGTCAAACATATCGATTTTCGGGAAACCGGCGCTTGTGGGGCTTTTCCAGGGACCCATGCGCAGATATTTGACGATGCCGATGGCCACATAATTGAGCATCAGTGTGAAGAGCGTCTCGTTGGTGCCCCATCGCGCCTTGAAAACAGCCGGGATGAGACCCCAGAGCCCCCCGGCCAGGAGTGCGGCCAGAAACATAACGAGCAGCAGCACCGGCCGCGGCATATTTTCAAATTGGAACAGCGCGAAATACGTCGCCGCGATGGCGCCGGCCGTGATCTGCCCCTCGGCGCCGATGTTCCAGAATTTCATTTTGAAGGCCGGCGTAATGGCCAGGGCCGCACCTAAAAGCGGAATGGCGATTTTAGCCGTCGCCAGCAGGGTCGTTTTTGTGGAGAGGGAGCCTGTAATCATATCGGCGTAAACGGCCAAGGGATTATGCCCCAGCGCCAGGATCAGCAGGCCGCCGGCGCAAAGCGCAAGAAGGACAGCGGCGATCCGGATGATCCATGTCTTTTTACGGGAGATATCGGTGCGCTTGACAATGCGGAGGAGCGGTTCTCCCGCCATGTGATGGTGCATCACACTCACAGCGCGCCCTCCCCTCCGAAGCTGGTCATTAACAGCCCGACCTCTTCCTTCGTTGTCTTCCGGCCGTCGACGACGGCGCTGACCCTGCCGCCGCACAGGACGAGTATCCTGTCGCACAGCTCCAGCAGCACGTCCAGGTCCTCGCCCACATAGATGACGGCGACGCCCTTTTTCTTCTGCTCGTTCAAAAGCGCGTAGATCGTATAGGAGGTGTTGATATCGAGGCCGCGTACGGCGTAAGCCGTCATCAGCACCTTCGGCGCCGACGAGATCTCACGGCCGACGAGCACCTTCTGCACGTTACCGCCGGACAAACGGCTGACCGGCGTCGAGATGCCAGGCGTTGCCACAGCCAGCTGCTCGACGACGGTTTCGGCCAGCTTACGCGGTTCCTTCCTGTCGGCGAAGCCGAGCTTTCCCTTTTCATAGCTGCGCAGCAGCATGTTGTCGGCAAGATCCATGCTTCCGACGAGGCCCATGCCAAGCCTGTCCTCCGGTACGAACGACAGCGCCACGCCGAGTCTTCTGATCTGCATGGGGCGCTTGCCCACCAGCTCTGTCGCCTCTCCGGATTCCTCCGGATAGTAAAGGACGCTGCTGCCAGGCGACAGCGGGTAGAGGCCGGCAATACCCTCCAGGAGCTCCTTCTGGCCGTTGCCGGATATGCCGGCAATGCCGAGGATCTCGCCGGAGTTCGCCGTAAAATCTATAGTGTCGAGGACGGTGACACCCTCGTCGTCGATACAGCTGAGGTTTTTTACAATGAGGCGGGGCGTGGGGTTTACAGGTTCCGGCCTGTCGATATTCAGGCTGACAGCCCGCCCGACCATCATCTCCGTCAGGGACTGAACGGTGGCGTCGGCCGTGTTGACGGTTCCGGCGTTTTCACCCTTGCGCAGAACAGATACGCGGTCGGAAATCGCCAAAACCTCGTGGAGCTTGTGGGTGATGATGATGATCGACTTACCGTCATCCCGCATGCTGCGCAGGATTTTAAACAGCTTTTCCGTTTCCTGAATTGTCAGAACAGCCGTCGGCTCGTCAAGGATCAGTATACTGGCGCCTCTGTAGAGCACCTTGATAATCTCTACGGTCTGTTTTTCGGAGACGGACATATCATAAATTTTCCGGTCAGGATTGATGTTGAAACCGTAGCGCTCGCTAAGCGCCCTGACCTTTGCGGATATCTTCCTGCGGTCAAGACGTCCCTTCTCCTTCAGGCCCAGTACAATGTTTTCAGCCGCCGTCAGATTGTCCACCAGCTTAAAATGCTGGTGGACCATGCCGATACCGAGCTCAATGGCGTCCTTGGGCGAACGGATGGTCACCTCGTCTCCGCCGACGCAGATATGGCCGCTGTCTGGAAAATAGATGCCGGCCAGGATATTCATCAGCGTCGTCTTGCCGCTGCCGTTTTCACCCAGCAACGATAAGACCTCGCCGCGGCAGACCTCAAGATTGACGCTGCTGTTGGCTGCGACGCTGCCGAAGGTCTTTGTAATGCTTTTCATTTCTACCGCTTTTTCAGGGCTCACGCTGGCCACCCTTTCCTGAACGTTTAATACGTTATTTTAGCATATCTGTGTCGGATGAGCAAACAATATGACGAATGGAGACTCATAAAATCACAAGCTTGCCCGCCTCCGGACGAGAACGGGCAAGCTGTATTTTGTCAGGGATACGTGTGCTCAGCCAAGGACATTGACGCCGGGAATGATAAAGTTCCAGTACGGTGCGGACTGGGTCTTGGATTCGTCGAACCATTCGCCCTCTTTCAGGTCAATGGTAGCTGTCGAGCCGTCAAAATTGACGCCGGAGCCGGAGAGCGGACCGGCAAAGACATGGATGGTTCCGTCAATAATACCTTTTGAGGCTTCGTCAATGGCTTCCTGCGTGCCCGGCGCTGCGATCTCCTTATTCAGCGGGCTGAGGAAGACGGCTTTTTCTTTAAGGCCCTGGCACCAGTCGGTGGGGATTTCCTTTTTATCCATCACGCTTTGGACGGCGAAGGTGAGATAAATACCCCAGTCGGCACGGGCGGAGATGATGGACGCTTTGGGCGCCGCGGAGATCATATCGGCGTTGTAGCCGACCTGGAAAGCGCCGTTATCCGCTGCAGTGGTGGCGGGTGCCGTGGAGTCGGAGTGCTGGCTGATGACCTTGCAGCCGCCGTCGATGAGTGTTTTGGCGACCTGGGCTTCCACAACAGGGTCATGCCACGAGTTTGTATAGATAACGTCCATTGTGGCGTCGGGGCAGACGGATTTCGCGCCGAGATAGAAGGCTGTGAAGCCGGAAATGACCTCGGCGAACGGGAAAGCGGCGACGTAGCCGAGCTTCGTTTCGCCAAGCTCGTTGAGCTTCAGGCCGGCCGCGATACCGGCCAGGTAGCGGGCTTCATATATGGAGACAAAGTAATTATGAAAATTTTTAAGGCCCGACGGTGCGGCTCCGGCGCCGGTGGCATGACAGAACTGGATTTCGGGATTGGCGGCGGCGGCTTCCTTCATATAATCGCCATGGCCGAAGCTGGTAGCAAAGATGATCTGGCAGCCCTTTTCAATGAGTTCGTTGATGGCGGTCGCGCAGCCCTCGTCCTCACCGATATTGTACTTGTTAATGACCTGATCTTCTTTAAGGCCGAGCGCTTTTATCATGGCCTGGGTTCCAAGGTCGTGATTGTAGGTGTAGCCCATATCGGACGGATCGGAGATGTGGATAAAGCCGATCTTCAGGCTGTCCGTTTTGGGTTTGCCTGCGCCGCAAGCTGCCAGGGCGAAAAGCATGACAAGACTCAGGACCAGTGCAATGACTTTTTTCATAATCATTCCTCCAAAAAATAATGTCAACGGCGTAAAACCGTTGTTCATAAAATCAGATGCTCAGCAGAATTCGATGGAACCGTCTTTACCCATGGATTTGATGCGGGCCAGGGATTCGATGCGGATACCTTGTGCACGGAGCATTTCCCCGCCTGGCTGGAAGGCCTTCTCGATGGCAATGCCCGCCCCGACGAGCGTTGCGCCCGCGGCAGTGACCAGTGAGACAAGACCCGACAAGGCCGCGCCGTTGGCCAGAAAATCGTCAATGATTAAAACTCTGTCCTCCGCCTTTAAGAATTCCTTCGAAACGATAATGTCATAGATTTGGCCGTGTGTAAAGGATTCTACCTTGGTGGCGTAGACCTCGCCTTCGATATTCTTCGTCTTTGTTTTCTTTGCAAATATGACGGGGCATTTGAACCGCTGCGCAACGATACAGGCAATTCCGATTCCCGACGCCTCGATGGTGAGGATTTTGGTGACGTTGTCGTCGCCGAAAAGCCGCAGGAATTCGTCGGCGATATCTTCAAAAAGTCCGATATCCATCTGGTGGTTTAAAAAGCTGTCCACCTTGAGAATACTCCCGTCCTTGACCTTGCCGTCCCGGCGGATCCGCTCCTCCAAACGCGTCATGAAAGACTCCTTTTACACTCCTGTCAGTATTCGACTTAATTTCTGTATTTTACATTGAAACTCAGTTTTAAGCAATGCTTTAAAACCGAGAATTTTAAGATTTGTTCATATTTATTTTTGTGCTTATTAATAGTTTGCCGCAGAACGGCACAGGATAAAAAACAAAGTGCCCGCTTCGTCTCAAACAGCGTTGTAAAAACAACAGACAAGATTTTACCATATGATAGAATCATTACCAGAAAGGGAAATCCGAAGTGAAAAGGTGATGGTACTGTGGTAAAGACGATTGACTTGTCCCGCCCGATCCATGATATTTGCATCGAATACCCTGAGGTTGCCGGCATCATGAGGGAGTTGGGGTTCCGGGATATCACGAAGCCGGGGATGCTGAATACAGCCGGTCGTTTTATGACAATACCGAAGGGCGCCGCCATGAAAGGCATAAGCCTCGACATCATTAAGGAAGCGTTTAAAAAAGAGGGCTTTGAGCTGCAGGAAAGGAGAGGATCACAATGAGTGAATTTATCAATAACCGCGACCACAGGCAGAAAATACTGAAGGAGATCATCATGGAGCTCCACAACGGCAAATCGGCCGACGAGGTCAAGGCCAAGTTCGAGGAGCTCAGCAGGGGCGTTTCCGCGTCCGAAATCGCGGAGATGGAGCAGAATCTCATCAGGGAGGGGATGCCCGTTTCGGAGATACAGAAGCTGTGCGACGTGCACGCCGCCGTGTTCAAGGGCTCCATAACGGAAATCCACAGGGAGAAAAAGCCGGAGGAGACGCCGGGCCATCCCGTACACACTCTGAAGCTCGAAAACAGGGAAATCGAAAAGCTGATCAACGACAGGCTCAAGCCGCTTATTGAAAAGCTCAGAGCCGATTCTGATACGACGCTCCGGAGGGAACTGAAAAAAGAGCTTGATGCGCTGACCGCCATCGAAAGGCATTATGCGAAGAAGGAAAACCTGCTCTTCCCGTTCATGGAGAAGCACGGCATCACGGCGCCGCCCAAGGTTATGTGGGGCGTGGACGACGAAATCAGGAACGCGCTGAAAGAAGCGCTGGGGCTTCTGAACAGCGATTCAGATAACGGGAGGATTATCGAGAAAACTGAAGAAGCGGTCAGTAAAGCGCTGGAGATGGTGTTCAAGGAGGAAAACATCATGATCCCGATGGTGCTGGAGGCGCTTGATGAGGACGAATGGCTGCGGATCCGGGACGACAGCGGCGAATTCGGCTACTTCATGACAGAGCCCGGGAACTTGTGGAAACCTTCGGACAAAGCTCCCGAGAGCACCGTTAACGCGCCTCCGGCGACGCCGGCGGGCGGCGGGTATATCGATTTTGAACCGGGGAATCTGACCCCGGAGGAAATCAAGTGGATATTCAATACGCTGCCGGTCGACATCACATTCGTTGACAAAGACGGCGCCGTCAAATATTTTACGCAGGGCAGGGAGCGAATATTTGCCCGTCCGGCTTCCGTCATCGGCCGTCAGGTGAGCAACTGCCATCCGCCTGCCAGCGTCCACGTGGTGGAAAAAATCGTGGAGGAGCTGAGGTCGGGGAAAAAGGACAATGAGGACTTCTGGATCAAAATGGGCGATCAGTACGTCTATATCCGGTACTTTGCGGTCCGGAACGACAAAGGGGAGTTCCTCGGCGTCATGGAGGTCACACAGAATATCGGGCCGATCCGGGAGATCACCGGCGAAAAAAGGCTCGTGACAGAATAACCGGGAGGCTAAAAAACTTCCCCGCTCCGGAAGGCCTCGACCATGGTCCAGGTCAGGCTCATGGTGTTGCCGTCGGTCGGGATATCATTCCGGTGAAACCATTTGCCCTCGGCCAGCTCTTTTTCATCCACCCGAATCGTATCATCCCCGTCCAGATCGGCGAAAAAGCCGGACAGCAGTGACCCTGAAAAGGCCCAGGGCTGGCTTTTGTAATACCGGATGTTTTTAACCTGCAGGCCGACCTCCTCCATGACCTCGCGCCGAACAGCGTCTTCCAGCGTCTCGCCGATCTCCACAAACCCGGCCACAAGCGCGTACCGGTTATAGCCGGCGGCATATTTGGTCAGCAGGATCCGGTCGCCGTCAACGATACCCACGATGACGACGGGAGCGATCTTCGGGTATTCGATCAGGCCGCATTTGGGACAGACGACGGCCCGTTCGTCCGTTTTATGCGTTGTTAATGAAGCACACCGGCCGCAATAACGGCGCGAACTGTACCAGAGCGCCAGTTGGAAAGCAGTCGCTCCGGCAAATCCCAGCCATTCCGGTTTTAATTCACGGAACGCAAATATGGGATGGTATCCAAAGCCGCCAGCCTCGTCGGCAGTCCGCAGCGAGAGGAAAAACGAAATACCGTCAACAGAAAACAAATATGTAAGGTCTTCACAAACCACGGACAGAACGGATCGGACAGTGTCGAACCGCGGTAGTGATATGCCGCCGTCCCGCTCCTCCAGAAGCAGCATATCTTTTCTCAATATACAGACATAATCGGCGCCTGACGGCTTTTTATCCGAAAATTCCACATGGTACAGATGAGGATGAATATCCTGAAACAAATTAATCACCGCCATTTTTTGACTCAATATATAGCAAAAAAATAAAAGAAGCAAGCCCCGTCATTATTTTAACCCTTAAACCTTGATTGGGGGCCCGATTATTGTTATAATCTGTCTAAGGGGGTTGAAAAATGAAAACTAAGGTACTGGCGAGCATACTTTGCGCCGTTCTCGTGCTTTTCGTTTTTGGCGGCTGCGGCATGAAGATGCCGGACAATTCAAGCGCACCACCAAGCGGTGGCGCCGGCAGCCCTTCGGGCAGCACTCCTTCAGCTTCGACGATTACAGGAATCGTGTCCTTTGTCGACAATGAAACAATAACGCTAGAGCTCGTCGGGCCGGGCGACGCGCAGACGTCTGACGGTGAAACTGTCACCGTCGGTTCTGAAATTTATGTGCTGGCCGGCGAGAGCAAAACGTTGGCGCCCGACTCAGATACCGCCGTCATCTTTGAGAACCTGGGTTTTGCCACGGGCACCCTGGATGACATCAAGGCCGGCGACTTTGTGGCGGTCGTCTTGAAGGGGAATACGGTGGTCGCTGTTATTGACGCCGGACATGCGGATGCTTCAGGACCGGGCACGGAAGGTGTGCAGCCGTCCGTCGAACCGACAAACAGCAGCGAGCCTTCACCCACGTCCGGAATCCCCGATACGACCGTGTCGGCGGCTTATACCGTTACGACGGACAATCTGAAGGTCAGAAGCGGGCCGGGAATCGAATATTCAATCCTGGGTGAGCTTGACACAGGCTCCAGAATAACAGGTATTATCACCGACGGCTGGATCAAATACACGTATGACGGCAAAGAGGCGTACAGCAGCGCCGAATATATCGAATTGTCAACTGCGCCTGAGGGTGTCCCGGACTCAAGCGAATCGAGGACATACACGACGACCGATAACCTGCTGGCCAGAAGCGGACCGGGGACGACCCATGGGTCATTGGGAACCCTTGAAAAAGGCGCCGAGGTCAAAGGCACCGTGCTGGGCGGCTGGCTCAAATTCACCTACAACGACAAAACCGCCTACTGCAGCGCCGCGTACCTGAAGGCAGGATAACACATATTACGGAAAAGCCCTGATTTCAGCCGAAATCAGGGCTTTTTGGATAATGATACGCTGCTCGGGCAGATATAAGCCGGCTGTCGTGTTACTCGAGTTCGGGGGCTGCTTCAGATTGGCCCCGCGGCGTTTTACCCTTTTTACTGGCAAGGATCGTCACGCCCAGGATGAGGAGCAGCAGGAGGCCCTCAATGGTCTGCGAGTATTGGGTTTCCGACAACCCGATGAGCGCCAGGCCTTTGACGATCATTCGGATTGAAAAAGAGCCCAGCAGGACCTTATAGAGCTTGGCCGAGGTGCCGCCCGTGACGAGGACGCCGCCGAGGAAGATGGCCATCGCGACCTCCATTTCCAGAAAGACGCCCATCACCATGCTTGTGCCTCCCACAGAGGTGAGGTTAAAGAGTGTACCAAACCCGACCATCAGGCCGGAGATTGCAAAAGCGACCGTTTTCATCAGTGTCACGGGAATGCCGACGGATTTGGCCGTGACTTCGTTTTCACCAATGGCTTTGCAGTATTTGCCGACCTTCGTAAATTCAAAGACATAGGCCATGGCGACCACGATCACGACCAAAGCGGTGTATCTGAACAGCGGCTGGCCGAGGATCATCATGGCCTCCGGAATTTTCTGCGCCCCTATTCCCGGATGCTCCGGCGTACCTGCCTGGATCAGGTTGACAACGCCGCGGATGCCGATGAGCATTGCGATTGTCAGCATGAAAGACGGCACCTTAAACCGGCTGACGATAACGCCGTTGAAAATGCCGACAATCAGAGCGACAAAAAGCGTCACGGGGATAAACAGGAAGGTTCCGCCCGCATTGGCTGCCCAGGTGCCTATGACGCCCGCAAGCGCCAGATTCACACCGACGGAGAGATCGATGCTCCCCTGGGCGACAACAAAAAGAGCGCCGCAGCCGATAACGATCGTTACAACGGATTGGTCAACGAGCTGGCTGAGGTTGTAGGGTGAGAGCATCCTGCCTCCGCTGGCGATTTCGAAGAACAAAATGATGATGATAAACGCCGCGAATGGGACAATGTCCTGTATACTGAACCTTTTTCTTTTCATCAGATCATCACTCCTATGACGGATTGCTCCGTGAAGTCCTCGTCCCGCCGAATGAGGCTCGTGACCCGCCCGTCCTTCATGACGATCAGACGGTCAGCCATACCGAGGACCTCGGTCAGCTCGTCGGAGATCAGGATGGTGGCGATACCTTTTTTCTTTGTCTCCTTCATAAGGGAATATATATACGCTTTGACCCCGACATCGACGCCTCGCGTCGGGCAGTCCAGGACTAGCAGCTTCAGATCCTTGCAGAGCCAGCGTCCCAGATTGACCTTCTGCTTATTGCCCCCGGAGAGGGCGTCCATGCTCTGATAAATGTTTGTACATTTGACAGAGAGCTTTTTCGTCATGTCCGTGGCCAGCTTCTTCAGCCTTTTGGGCGACAGATACCCGACGAAGCCCTGCAGCTCTGTGAGTGAGGGCAGGTTGAGATTATCATAAATGCTGGCATGAATCATTAGCGCCTCGTTATCCCTGTCTTTGGGCACATAGGCCATATTGTTCCGGAGAGCGCTTGTCGCTTTGCTGATGATAAGTTTCTTCGCGTTCAGGCATACGGTGCCGCTTGACGGCTTTGACAGACCGTAAACGGCTTTGCCAACCGTGTGGATTCCGGAATCGGAGAGGCCGCAGAAGCCGAGTATTTCGCCTTCGTGCACCTCAAAGGTGACATTCTCGATTTCGCCAGGCACCGTCAGGTTTTGAACACTCAGAACAATATTGTCCCTGTAATCGGGCGTCATATCGGCTCGATAGTATTCGCCTCTGATTTCACGCCCGACCATCATCTTCTTGATAATCTCCGGCGTTGTCTCGGAAGAGATGACATCGTCGACGACCTGACCATCCCGGAGGACCGTGATGGTATCGGTAATCCGGATGAGCTCCTCTACGTCGTGGGTAATGACGATGACGGAACGGTCCATCGCTTTCAGGCGCTTTAAGAGTTCGTAGAGCCCTATTCTGTTATTCATGGACAGCGACTGGGTGATTTCATCCAGAAGCAGAAGCTGCGGGTCGACAGACAGAGCCCGAGCCAGCTCGATGATTTTCCGTGTTTCCACCATCATCCCGTCGGTCAGGTTGTTGAGCGGTACCTTAGGGAGGTTCCATTTTTTAAACTGCTCGGCGGCGGCTTTGTTAAGATTTTTCAGGTTGATGACGCCGCTTTTCGTGAATTGCTTCGTCCGACCCAAAAAAATGTTAACGCCGGCGGGGAGGCTGCCGACGACACCCAGCTCCTGCATGACCATCGAGATCCCGAGCTGATTGGCGTCCAGCGTACTGTGGGGATTATATTCAATTCCATTGAGCAGCATCTCACCGGAATCGCGGGGGTATAGGCCGGCAATCTGCGATATAAGGGTGGATTTGCCGGATCCGTTTTCTCCAATAAGCCCCTTGATTTCGCCTTTTCTCACACTGAAACAAATATCTTTGTTGGCATGCGTCGGGCCGAAGTGTTTGTTGAGACCTCTGATTTCCAGAACCGCATCCGCATTCATTTGATCACCCCCTTATATCCTCTCTGCCCCAAGATACCGAACACGATCAGGAAACCGCCGAGCAGAGCCTCCTGCAGAGTGCCTGATGGTATACCCAGCAGCGTCAGCAGGTTGAAAACGGCAAATATGATGACGGCGCATATCGGTACGGCGATGATAATGTTGAGGCGCTTCTGCAGAATCTGAGCCAGCAGAACGATGGCCAGCGGACGGAAGATGACATAGATGCTCGTCAGGCCTGTTGCAATCGTCGTCCGTCCCGCGAAGCTCTGCTGGACAACGGAGGCAAAGCCGATAAAAATCCCGGAGATGATGCCAACCATGAGGAGTGTTCTCAGGACGTTGATGCCGAGGGCTTTTGCGACGTCAATATTTCCGCCCAGCGCCCGGATGTTCAGCCCCACCGACGTCCTGTTGTAGAGTAAATAGACAGCGACAAAGCCGATAACGGCCAGAATGAGGCTCCAGGGCAGATTTCCGAGATGGCGGAGACCGTCGGGCATGTCGGTATAGATGAGGTTCGACGTTGTTTTGTTGACCTTCAAGAAGATGGCAATAGCCTCATAGATCATCGCCAGACTGATGCCGGCAATCCAGGAAGGGATATTCGTGAAGGCAAAAACGTTAAAGTTGATGAACACCGCCAGCGTTCCGGTCAGCACACCACCCAGAATAACGCCCGGGTATCCGAGCCAGTTACCGAAGATCGTTGTCGCGAAAGAGCCGAGTACCAGGATTGAGCCGACGGACAGATCGGTATAGCCACAGGCGAAGAGGAAGCATAACCCCCAGGACACAAAGGTAGGCCAGACCGTGTATGATATAATGAGTTTTATATTTGATGGCTCGAGAAATTTACCGCCGGCGATAAAGTTGAATAAAACGGATAGGACGATAATACCGGCCAATAATATGGCCGCAAAAGCGACCTGATTGTGGTGCTTTTCTTTAGCCGGACCTGTGGGTTGCTGCGTTGTTGGCATATGCTTACCCCTTTTCCGCAGTTTTTGCGACATTCCCCCACCCGCACCAAAGTGCAGATGGGGGAACCGATTATTGAAATGAGACAATCTGTACCATCATCAGCCGACTGTCGGCTTGCCATGCGCCTCCAGAAGCGCATTGAGCGTCAAGCCGTTCGTCATCAGATCCACGTAGGTCTGATAAGTGACATCCGGATTGAACCGCCAGCAGAGGTTCTTGAGCATGGTGTCGGGGATCGGGTTGATGCCGTCGGTGCAGAAAATTGATATATACGCGTCGATGTTTGACTGGTCAACCTTAAACTCCGCGTTTAAGAGCTCGGGCGGGTTTCCGTTTGCGTCCTTGATCGGATGGCCGTCCAGATAGTTATAAAGCAGTGTGGGAGCGATCAGTGAGGCAAGGAAAAGGCCGTCGCAGCCCGCCCTGACAGTGCCGTCCTTGATGAATCCGGCCGAGGTGCTGTCTACGCCGGACATGTAAATGTTGATTTTGCCCTCCAGGCCGGCGTTCTTAATCGCAGTGAGCGAGCCGGGGATATAGTCGCCGACCATTGCGTACAGGCACTCGGCATCCTTATTGGCAGAGAGCATGTCGGCCGCTTTTGTCGGCGCTTCCGAAGCGTTGGTGCAGCGGGCTTCATAAAGTACCTTGCCGCCGCCGGCCGTGAAGGTATCGGTGAAGCCTTGTGAGCGAAGGTCCTGGGTATTGTCGCCGATATTGCCGCCGATGATGACGGCCGTCTTCATGTTGTCCGCCAGAGCCAGCTCGGCGACGCCCTTGCCGTCGGCGTACAGGTCGTTGGCGATGCTGCCGACGTAATAGGGATTCGATTTCGCAAGCTCGGCACGGTCTGCTTCATCCCCCAGGAAGGTGTTGATTACGAAAGCGACCTTTGCGTCCTGGCATGTCTTGGCCATCTGCATCAGGGTTGTCACGCCGGCGGGCTGCAGGGTAATGCCGTTGCAGCCGGCGGAGCAGAAGTTCTGAACATTCTGTGCTTCCTTGTCGGGTGAGAAGTCGTCGCTGGCGCGCATGGAGGTGCCACTGAGCATCTTCACGACATATTCGCCGTTGTCCGCGAATTTATCGAGAACAGGAACGCCCGCGCCCCAGGTGTTGACACCGATTTTGTAGGATGTGGTGGGGGCGGTGTCTTTCTTGGCACAGCCACTGACGGCGAGAGCAAAGATCAGGACGACGGCAAGAATGAACGCTGTTTTTCTTGTTGAACCTTTCAACATTTTATACTTCCCTCCAATATTAATCTAAAATGAGCTGTAGGGGCCTTGCAAGGTTATTAATTTAACGGAGATTATGCACACTGCACTACTCATTTTACTTAAATAATGTACATCAACTAGACGGAAAAGACAAGAGCTTTCCTCCATCAGACATAAACTTGGAACGAGAACAATGCTGTTCGCATCCCGCTTTCTTCACCTTTCCATTCTTTGCTTTGAATATAAACGAAGTGAAGTTGAATATACAATTACTCAATAGCAATAACCGCACCCTCTGCTCATGGCAGGGGTGCGGTTGCTTGGAGGTAAATTCTAGAATTTGATGACTTTCGGCGCGTCTGTAAAGGAGGAAATCGTCGCGGTGGCGTCCTTCAGATAAAGAACCTGGCAGTTGCCGTCATCAGCCTTGTACATACCCTGGAGCTGGGGATACGCGTCCAGCATGCTCTGCTTGGCTTCCAGCCGGTCATCCTCTACGGCAGTGCCGGCGATGCGGATCCATTTTCCGTCCGCCATGGCGCAGATTTCAACCTTCGGACTTGCCTTCATCTGCTTTGAGACATCCTTGACCTTACCGGTCTGGATATAGAGCTTGTCCTCAAAAATATGCACCGTGCCAAAAGGACGAACTCTCGCCTGATCCCCGTCCACTGTCGCGAGATAGTATGTGCCGCTTTTCTTCAGAAACTCGCATACTTCCTTCATGTACCTAACCTCCGTATTTGGATTGGATAAATATCCTTTTCTATATTATTGCATCATTGCCCGGTTTAATCAAGTGTTTTTCCTTTTTAATCCACATTTCACTAAAAATCCTTGCTATTGCTGCGCGGATGTGTTATACACAAATAAGCGCGATAAAGATATACTAAGGAGGAAAATCAGTGACCCTACAACCGACAGCCCCGCACAGGTCTCTCAGCGCAAAAGTCTCGGCGGTTGAATTCTGGCGGTTCGCCTTTACGGTGATTGTGTGCCTGTTCCACCTGGAAATCTATTTCGGCAATCAAACCGTTTTCCCGTCCGGCTCCAGCGCGGTGGAATTTTTCTTTATTCTTGCAGGCTTTACGATGGCCATGTCGGCCGCACGATATTACGCCGGGCATTCGACACCCATGTCGACGAAGGAAGCTCACGCAAAGGCTGTTGATTTCGTCAAGAACAAGCTCAAGGCGATTTATCCCGTTCTGATAGTCGCCATACTGCTCTATCTGGTTCTGACGCCTGCGATGCCGATGATACCGGGGATGACGGGGACCAGCAAGCTGGAGATGTTCCAGAACACGGAATGGGAATGGCTCATGCTCGTCGGGACGCCCATGGGTAATCAGGAGGGACTCGCGCCGATCATACCGCTGTGGTTTCTGACGGCGCTGATGGTCGTGGGCTATCTCTATACGTTTGCGATTTATAAAAAATTTGACTTTATCAAGTTTGCTGCGCCGGCAGTCGGTATCCTCTTCTATATCTTTTTTGCGCAGAACGCGGAAAAAGTCCTGGACTTTTATCTCCCCATGGGGTTTTTAAATGCCGCGATGGTCCGCGGGATCGCGGAAATGAGCTTTGGCGTGTCAATATACTTTCTGTATGAATATCTCTCGAAAAAGAAGCTTGGGATCATCTGGCGGAGCATTCTGTCGCTTGCCGAGGTGTATGCGATCTTCCGGTTTTTCCAGCTGACGCTGTTCCAGCCCCTGGGCGTCGACAATTTCCGCAGGATACCCTACATAATGATCATTGTGCTGCTATCGTTTTTAAATGTGACGTTTCTGGCCAGAGGGCTGAACAAGCTGGGGGGCCTATGGCGGAAGGCAGGCAAGTTGTCGCTGACGATGTATTTATGCCATCTTCCCATTGCCACCTCGTACATGATGTTTGTGGGCACCCTGAAGATGCAGCTGATGAGACCGGCTATGACGTCGGGCTGGGCTCGGGCATTGTATGAGTTCCTAAAGGGGGCGGGCGGCTTCGGTGCGAATTTCAAGCCCATACCGCTCAACTGGAGGGACATCGTCATCTATATGCCCCTCGTCATTATCGTCTCGATCCTGGTCAATCTGATTATCGCCGCCATCAAAAAATTCATCGCCAAGCCGCTGTACGCCCGCTATAAGAAGAAGCTTGCGGAACAAGAGCGCGCCGAGGCGAACGAAGAGGTCGCCGTTTAAACTTGAATACATGAAAACAGGGAGCATGCTGAGGATAAACTCAAATGCTCCCTGTTTTGTTTTGAATTATTTCTTAATGTGATCTCTCTCAGTCAGGCGAATTGTCGTAAGCCTGAACCGCGGCGGGGAGACAGGCGGCGACGCCGTTGATGCCGAGCATCAGGGTTGTCAGGACCGCGCCGATGACCTCCTCCCGGGTCGCGCCGGCCTTCTTCGCGAAACCGGTATGCCCGGCGACAGAACCGGCATTGCCGAGCTGAGCCTGAAGGGCGATGTAAATCAGCTGGAAGGTTTTCTCATCAAGTCCGCCTTTAGTTTGGAGCACGCCCGCGTAGTCAAAGAATGCCTTCATGGTCTCCGGGGATTCCTTTCCCCACACATCGAAAAAGCTTGCTTCTGCCATGCTGATGATTCCTCCTGTTAAATTATTGTTTACTTCCAATCCGGCGCGCCGGGTGTGGTCTGGGTGTCGTAGATGGGATTGGATGTCAGGAAGCTGAACATATTTTTCATCTCGTCACTCACCGGCTGTTCCGGATAAGCGCGCATCAGTGCTCCCGTTTTGGCCTGCATGACATCCTTAAATTCGGAGTGGGTGACGATATAAAGGTCCTTACGGCGGATGCCGCGGACAACGCGCTCACCGGCCTCTTCCGCCGACATCAGATACTTGTCGAAATCCATCTTCGGGGCGCCCTCAGGCGGCGCCGGGGGTGGAGGCGGGGGCGTCGGCGCTGTGTCGTTCTGAAGGTGCGCTGGGCGGACCTCCGGCGTCGTCTTGCTGAGATTGCCCAGGACCGGGCCGGGGCAGAAAGCCGACGCGCCGACGTTCGTATCCTTCAGCTCGGACGCCAGAGTTTCCATGAGTCCGACAATACCGGCTTTCGTCATGCAGTAAAGCGCGGCGCCGGGGACCACGGACAGGCCGGACTGGGATGCGGTGCTGACAACATGGCCGCCCTCGCCGTGTGCTAAAATCCTCGGCAGGATGGTGATAATACCGTTTAATGTGCCCTGCATGTTGACACCGATGATGAAATCACAATCCTTGAATGAGGACTGCCAGACGGGGCCCATAGGGACCTCCACACCGGCGTTGTTCACCAGGACATGAATTTTTCCGAATACGTCTTCTGCCTCGTCGGCCGCTTTGGCATAAGCCTCGCGATTTGTAACGTCCAGTTCGATACCGTGGACAGGCCAGCCCTTTTCTTTGAAGAACGGCAGTACCTCGTCAATGCCTTTCCTGCGAATATCGGCGATGACGACGTTCATGCCCGCCCTTCCGCAGGCCTTGGCGATGCCGAGCCCAATGCCGCTGGCCGCGCCCGTGATAAATGCGGTTTTTCCGTGTAAATTCTCCATGTATACCCTCAATCTCACGCAAAGCGTGTTTAATACGAAGAACTGTCCGGTGCTGTTTCATGATGAAATATTAGCATATTTGACCTAAATCCACAATGTTAAAATAATTTTCCTTATATTGACTATATAGGGTAAATATGATCATGGCGAGGGCGTGTCGCTTTACGTTTTTAAGCGTTTTGCGGCACGCCCTTGACATAAATAACTTTTACCTGCAGGACGGTTTTTACGCGGTTATGTTACTGCTGTGTTTTCCGCCGGTTTTTGGCCGGAGACGATGTTCTGAGCCCAGCGGCCGGTGCGGACGATCAGGAGGCCGACGAGGCATTTGACGGTGTCGGGCACAAAGCTCAGGGGATAGAGGACGTATATATTAAGGCTCGTATAATGGGTGAGGATATAGGCGAAGGGAATAAAGACAACCCAGGAGTACACGCTGTCAAAGAGAAAGGTGACGACCGTTTTGCCGCCGGAACGGATGGCAAAGTAGCAGCAGTGCGTAACCGCATTGATCGGCATGAAAGCCGCGCTTGTCACCATGAAGAGGGTGGCGAGCCGGCGGACATCGTCCGTCGTGTTGTAAGCGTTTGGAATCCAGGGTGATATGGCGGCCAGTACGCCGCCGAAAAAAAGACAGCAGCAGAAGCTGAAAAACATCAGCTTCCAGGCGTGGGACTTCGCCCGTTTGGTATCCCCCGCACCCAGCGCCTGCCCCACCATGACAGCGACAGCCGTTCCCATCGACAGGAACACAACGCTGAAGAGATTCGAGACCGTGCTTGAAATATTGAGGCCTGCGACGACATTCAGGCCCCGCGTCGAGAAGATCTGCATCAGCACCGACATGCTCAGCGACCAGAACAGTTCATTGACAAAAAGGGGCAGGCCTTTTATCGAAATGGATTTGGCCAGCGTCAGAGGGATTCTCACGGATCGGAAAATACCCTTGAGGAACTGGAACCTGTCGGTATGACGATGCGCGTAGAGCATGATGACGGCAAGCTCCACATACCTGGAGATGACCGTCGCAATCGCCGCACCCTTCACGCCGAGGGCCGGGAACCCCAGCTTTCCGAAGATCAGGATATAATTCAGGATGAGGTTCGTCACCACTGCCGCAATGCCGGCAATCATCTGAAGTTTCGACTCGCCCGTTTCGCGCAGCGTCCCGCTGTAGGTCTGGGACAAGGTAAAGGGCAGAAGCCCCCAGAGCATGACGCGCAGGTAGTCCCGGCCGTACCCGAGCATGGCCGCCGCGTCGCGCGCGTCGCCTTCGCCTGTCAGGTATAAGGAAATCAGCTTGT
>JAAYBH010000259.1 GCA_012718935.1 Clostridiales bacterium | reverse complement strand
TTTCCCGCGCCGTTGGGGCCGATCAGTCCGAGTATCTCTCCCTCGTTGACATGGATATCGACATTCGAGACGGCTTTAAGGCCTCCGAACGCCTTGCTGACTCCCGTTGCTTCAAGCATTGGCATCGTCGGTACCCCCCCTCTTTTTGGCTTTCTCCGTCAAGTTTTTAAATCTCTCGTAAACCCCTACAATTCCCGTCGGCATAAACAAGATCGCTAAAACCATGATTCCGCCGAAAATAATCATATAAACCTGCGGTATTGACGTAATAAGGTTATACTGCAATGTCGCAAAGACGGCTGCGCCGATAATCGGCCCCAGGAAAGTTCTCATACCGCCGAATACGCACATTAAAACGGGCAGGAACGATAACATCATATTAAATGCGCTGCCGGGGTCAATATGATTCAGCATCGTTGCCCTCACGGCACCGACAGCACCCATCATAAAGGCGGAAATCGCGAATCCAACGACCTTCGTTCCTGTTGTATTGATACCGATATGTGAGGCTGCGTCTTCGGATTCTCCGATGCCGGTCAGCGCCATTCCGAACCGTGTCCGTTTGACGACGATCACAACAACAAGAGCGATCAAGACCATAGCGAGCATGGCGTAAAACGCCGCCTCCGGTCCGAAATTCTTAACGTTCAGCCCGCGCTTTCTGACGACCATGATCTCATACCATGTCATAACAGCTTTAACAAGCTCTACGAGACAGAACGTGAAGATCGTGAAGTAGACGCCCCGAAGACGGAGTGTAATGGAGCCAATGAGCGCTGCAAGAGCAAAACTCACGATACCTCCAAATAGCATGAGTACCGGAAGCGGGAAATAGTTGCTCAGGAATCCGGAGGCGTAAAACCCCAAGCCGACAAACGCGCCGGACGCCAATGAAATATACCCCGTCGGCCCTGAAAACATGTTCCAGGAGGCCGACATGACGATATACATCATGATGACAGTGGACAATGTCGTTAGGTATGTAAAATCGAATAACGGTACAAATGCAAAGAATACGCAAATCACGGCAACGACAACATACTGAAGGTCACTTCTCAGGCTAAATTTCTTATTCATCGTTACCTCCCCAAGAGGCCCTTCGGCCTCAGCAAAAGCAGAATAATGATCATCAGGTAATACACCACGGTGACGAGGCTTGAATCGATGAAGCTGACAGCCTGCCCTACAAGGCCGATGAGTACGCCTCCGAGAACCGCGCCTGGTATGCTGCCCATTCCACCCAAAACAACAACAATCAGCGCGATAACAGTATTCGATATACCAATTTGTGATGTGGGCGAGAAGGACATGCCGATCAAAACACCGGCTGCCGCAGCCAGAAGCCCGCCCGCACCAAAACAGATGGCCATGGTCCTGTTGATCCTGATTCCCATCATGGCCGCTGCCGCCGTACTCTGGCTGGTCGCTCTGATCGATTTGCCCATTCTTGTTTTATTCAGGAAAAGGAAAAATGCAACGATAAAAACGACGGCAAATCCAAGGCTTATCAGCCTGTTAACGGCGATGGTTGTTCCCAGAATTTTGGCCGGGTAATTGAAAAATTGATAACTCTTGGATAAGGTACCCCATAGCTTCAACCCGATGTTGGAAAGAATAAAATAAAGCCCAAACGACATGAGCATGGCGTTGGATTCAAAAGTCGCGTCATCTTTCGAGAATTTTCTCAGCCACCTGTAAAGCGTTATATTGAGAACGAATCCAAGAATAAACGCGGCGGGGAGGCAGATGACAAACGTCAGAAGCGGATGAACCCCCGCCTGTACCAGGACGCAGGACGTCATGGCCGAGAGCATTAAAAACTCACCGTGCGAAACGTTGAGTATCTTTCCTACGCCGTACTGCAACGTGAGTCCCATGGCAATCAGCCCGTATACGCCGCCCATTATGATGCCGTAAATGACGATGCTAACTACAGTTGACATGATGCAAAAGCTCCTATCTGTAGAAGTCGGGATGCTTTTGAGAAAGGCAGGCTGTCCAATACCCTGCTATAGGCTCAGACAGCCTGCCTCTTCACTAATATTATACTAAAGCTTTGTTTTCAATTATTTGGCAGGCCAGGCAGGCTTCGGATAGAGGGGTTCAGCCGTCCTCTTGGCACCGACATCAATAACTTCAACGACGCCGTTGATGTACTGGCCAATCATCCCGGCCCAGGAATCAATCGTCAGCTCATGATTTTCGTACTGCATCGGGCCAAGTGTGGTTTCAATCACGTTATTGCGCAGATAATCCGCAACAACCTTGTTATCAAGGGTTCCGGTCTCTTCAATGGCGACCTGGAGCATCTCCATAGCGCCCCAGTATCCGGCAGTACCCCACCACTCAGGTCCCCAATTGGGATCATCCTTATAGTAAGTTGCAATCCTTTCGGCAAATGCTTTGTAAGCGGGTCCGCTGTTGGCTGACCACGCGCCTTCAAACATCAGACCGTTAATCGCCGCGCCGCCTGATGACTCATAGAAAGACTGCTGGCTGCCTCCAGGTCCGACTAAAAACGCATTCGGGTTGTAGCCCATTGAAATAGCCGAACTGATCAGGCTTGCGTTCCAGGGGGGATAGCAGTATGCGACGAAAGCATCCGCGCCGGACTCCATAGCCTGCGAAATAATCGGCGTCATATCGGCAAAATCCCAGGGAGCGGCTACTTCTACGTACTCAATGCCGGCTTTCGGGAATTCTTCCTTTGTGGATTCCATATACTCAAGGCCATGGGCATCCTGCATGTAGGTAATAAAAACCTTCTTGATGCCAAGCTCTTTAAAAATTTCCGTCATTTTCGGAATCTGATGCACAGAAAAAGCTGTTGTAAAGAATATATCTTCGTACTGATCATAGAGCGGCCTTGTATCCGTTCCGCCGCCTTCAGCGCCGATCATCAGATAACCGTACTGGTCGAATATGGGGGCCGCGGCCTGAAGGTTTGCCGTCGAGCAGGGCGAAAGGACGAAGTCCGGCTTGTCCTGAGTCATGGTTTTAATCAGAAGGTCCGTCATGACGCCCACATCGGAGGTATCATCGTAAACTTCTAATTCAATTTTCAGCTGACGGTTGCCGTATTCTTTAACCCTGATACCGCCTGCTGCGTTGACTTCATCAACCCACATTTTGTATACGGGGCCGTAGTTATAGATTTCAAATGAAGCGTTCGTGCCGGTAATCGGACGAACAGCGGTCATTTTGATCGTTGTTTTGCTCGGATCCTTGTCGGGATATTCCTCTCCATCCGCCGGTTTTTTAGACGGCGCCGCCGCTGATGACGTGTCGGGCGCTGCCGGCGAGGGGGCAGGAGAATTTCCGCCTGTCTGGCCGCATCCAGCAAAGAGACCCAATACCAATACCAATGCGATAAGTAATCTCGGCAATGATTTTTTCAGCATAACTTAAATATACCTCCAATTTTTTTGTGTAGCCATTTCCACCCGATTGTGAAAGATCTGCAAATTTCCCGAAACTCCACTTCCCTTCATTCATATAAGCCCGATAATTGCCTTTACAGAGTCCTGTTAATTACGTATCCAAGTAACGCCATTTCCGTGTCTCCGGGCAACTATGTATACCTAATTAATCATCGGCACGCATGCTCTACATTAGTGCCGATGTGGGAAGAAAAACCCGTTTGATAAGCATCAAACTTTTTCAAAAAATACCTTTGTTTGTTTATTGATCAGTTTATATTAACAAATCTTGTGTATATTTTCAATACGCTTTTATTTGTTTCATAGATGTTGCACAAAATTCGCACCTTGAATACAGTAATAATTCCAGGCGGCCGAAAAGCTTGATGAAGGGGCGGGTTGGCCCCGCCCCGCAAAATATCGCTTTTTTGAGACTCACATGATCAACATGCAAGCGGGGTAACCTGCTCTGCTTTTTATAATCCCAAATACGCTTTTTTCACGTAGTCGTTATCCATCAGGTCACAGCACGGGCCGTCAAGCGCGACGCGGCCGTTCTCCAATACGTAAGCCCGGTCGGCTATCTCCATGGACTGCTTGACGTTCTGTTCCACAAGCAGGACCGTAA
>JAAYBH010000035.1 GCA_012718935.1 Clostridiales bacterium | reverse complement strand
TCTTTTTTTGAGGGATGCGAGATATCCTTGCCCTGGAAGAATATTTTGCCGTCAGTCGGGTCAAGTAAATGCAGGATTGTTCTTCCGAGGGTCGTTTTTCCGCAGCCCGATTCACCGACAACACCAAGCGTCTTACCCCATTCGAGCTCAAAACTAATATCATCAACGGCATGCAGGTCTCCTGCGCCTGTGCGGAAGTATTTTTTCAGGTTTTGTACCTCAAGCAATGCCATCCTTATTCACCCCCCGCTAAAAAACATTTAACCTGATGTCCCGGTGATACTTCGACGGTTTCAGGCGTGTCCACTGAGCATTTATCCATGGCGCTTGAACAACGAGGGCAGAATTTGCAGCCCTTGGGAAGCTTCGCCATGTTAGGCATCATGCCTTTGATGGGTTTGAGCCTTTTGGATGTTGAGTCAAGCTTCGGCAGCGAATTGAATAATCCGATTGTATAAGGATGGGTCGGGTGGTCGAAGATGTGCTCTGCGGTTCCGTATTCAACAATTTCTCCCGCATAGACGACAGCCACGGAATTGCAGCTCACCGCAACAACACCAAGGTCATGCGTAATCATAACAACGGATGTATCAAACTTGCCTTTTAGCTGCTGTATCATTTCAAGAACCTGCGCCTGGATGGTGACATCCAGGGCTGTCGTCGGCTCGTCGGCAAGCAGAAGCTCCGGGTTGCAGGCAAGCGCCATGGCAATAACGACCCGCTGCTTCATACCGCCGGAAAACTGATGGGGATACTCATCAAAGCGATCCAATGGAATTCCGACCATTTCCAGCATTTCGCCGGCTCTTTTTTCAGCCTCCTTCAAGGTAATCTTATTGTGCAGACTGATTGTTTCGGCAATTTGGAAGCCGACCTTTTCTATAGGGTTGAGCGCTGTCATAGGATCCTGAAATATCATTGCGATTTTGTTGCCGCGGATTTTTCGCATTTCCGCTTCTGTCGCGGTCATAAGATCCTTGTCCTTGAATATGATTTTACCGTCGCAAAACTTTGCCGGCGGTGTTTGCAGTATTCTCATGATGGAACGCGCGATCGTTGTTTTTCCCGCTCCCGTTTCACCAACGAGCCCGAGTGTTTCACCTTTTTTTATATGGAGGTTAACGCCGTTAACCGCGTGAATTACGGTACTGTCCGTATGATACTCGACAACGAGATTCGAGATTTCTAGAATATTATCATCTTTCACAGCCACTCACCTCAGCTCTTCAAACGCGGGTCCAGGGCATCCCTGAGCCCGTCGCCCAACAGGTTGAACGCAAGAACAGTGATCATGATGCAGATACCGGGGTACAGAGCGAGAGTAGCATGGCCTCTCATATAGTTTCTTGCGTCAGAAATCATCGCGCCCCATTCGGGGATAGGAGGCTGAGCCCCGAGGCCGACAAAGCTGAGGGCGGCGCCCGCCATGATACAAGTACCAATGCCCATTGTGACATTAACGATGATCGGAGCAATCGCATTTGGGATAATATGCATCAGAATAATCCTGGCGTCACTGGCATTGATTGATTTTGCTGCTTCTATGTATTCCATTTCGCGTACCGTGAGAATCGACGCGCGCATCAACCGTGCCGTGCCGGGAACCATACCGATTCCTATGGCGATAATGGCGTTTCTGAGGCTCGGCCCGAGCACCGCCGCCAGCGTCACAGTAAGCAAAAGCATCGGTATGCCCTGATAAATATCAAGCAGGCGCATAATCAGGTTGTCGGTCCAGCCGCCGTAATAACCGGAAATCGCACCCAGGATAATGCCGAAGAAAGTGGAAATCGCTATGGCGATAACACCCATCTGGAGCGACTGCCGGGAACCCCAGATCAGCCTGCTCAATATATCACGGCCAAGCCTGTCTGTACCGAGCAAATACTCCTTGCTGGAACCTGCCAATGTATGCTTGGTGTTTTGTAAGTCATATGAATATGGTGCTAGTATTGGCGCTAATATTGCGACCAGAGCGATAAAAATGATGACGAACAGAGATATAAGCGCAACTCTATTCTTTTTCAGCCGACTCCATATCTCGTGAATCCCAGATTCCTTCGTATGTTTAGTTTGCACTGTTGCGCACCTCCTTATATCGTTTCTTCTTCCGCATGTATTGCGAACGTATTCGCGGGTCAACAAACGCAAAGACAATGTCGATGAGCAGTATGACAAGACAGAACAAAGCCGATAAAAACAGAACGCTTCCCTGAATCGCGGGATAATCCCGGTTTGCCAAAGCGACCAGCGTATAGTTGCCAAGGCCGGGGATCGAGAAGATAACCTCAGCAATCAGCGCGCCGCCAAGAGACAGGCCGAACATTGTACCGGCGATCATGATAACGGGAATTAACGCATTTTTCAGTGCGTGCCGATACAAGACCTTACGTTCCGACAGACCTTTTGCGCGTGCCGTTACAATGAAATCCTGCCTGATGACCTCCAGCATGTTTGAGCGCATCTGTCTGGCAATTGCAGCGGCATATCCCAAAGCGAGCGATATGGAGGGTAAAACCCAACCCTTCCACGAGTCTATCCCGGCAGGCGGCAGAATTCTGAGCTGAACGGCGAATACCTGCACCAGTATCAGCGCAAACCAGAAGGCCGGCATCGACACGCAGAAAAGTGACAGCAGAATTGCCGTGTTGTCCTTCCATGTGTACTGGTGGGTTGCCGCATAGATGCCAATCGGTATTCCGACTAGAATTGCAACAACCAGACTTAAGGTGGCCAGTGCCAGAGTATAAGGAAACCGTGACATCATGTCAGCCCAGACATCTTTTTTTGTAATAAACGACTTTCCGAAATCACCCTTCAGCGTGCTGATAATAAAGCGCCCATAACGTACCAGCAGCGGATCATCCAGCCGCAACTCTTCCCGAACCTGCTCGTACTCCCATTCCTCCGCTTCGGAGCCGACAATTATGCGTGCCACATCTCCCGGGGAGATGTCGATAAGGATGAGCACGATAAATGAAATTCCAAGCAGAATGGGGATCATCATAAGCAAGCGTTTGACAATGTACTTAGCCATATTTCCCCTCCATAATTTTCGATTGGAACCCAAAATCAGACGCGGTAATAGCGGCCGATAAATTTTGCGGTTGTGTACGCCGCGCCCGTGGCGTTATATATATTCGAAGCGGTTTTGCACTCACCGATCATGTAGAACATACGCGCACACTTGTTAAAGCTGAGCGCTTCCTCCTGATTCGCTTTCATTCCTGCCGCTATGACGATTGTGTCGGCTTCAATGAATACGTCACCTTCGGGTCCCGCGCACTTAATGCCTTTATCGTTGATTTCAATGGCTTTTGTGTTAAAATGCGTCGGGATGTCGTGCTGCATCAGCATATCGATAACGGCTGTCTTGTGGCACATGTTGCCCGCGCCGTTGACTTCGCCCAGCATTTCGATGATATCGGCTTTTATTCCGAATTCGCCGGCGAGATATATGGCGAGCTCGGTGCCCACAAAGCCGGCGCCAAGTATTGCGACTTTGCCCTTTGCAAGCTTGGGGTCGTTGAATACATCGGCCGCATAATAGACATGATTGGCTTCAATACCGGGAATTCTCGGCGTAATCGGTTCTGAGCCGACTGCTGCGATAATCGTATCGGGACACTCATTCTCTGCGTATTCCGGTGTGACCTCGGTGTTGAGGCGCAGATCAATATTCGCTTTTGCGATTGCCGCTTTCTGCTGCTGGATATATTGATGCAGGCGCAGCTTGAAGGGCACATTTCTCTCGCAGAGTATTTTGCCGCCAAGCTCACCGCTCTTCTCGCAGAGGATGACCTCGTGCCCGTTTTCGCTCGCTGTGAGAGCAGCCTGCATGCCGGCAATACCGGCGCCGATAATGAGAACGCGCTGCTTTTGCGGTGCGGGCAGAGAATAGAACACCTCGCGCTCGTGGTTAGCTTCCGGATTGATTGCGCAGGCGAGCTCGCCGTGGCTGATCACCTCGTTGAAGCATTGATTGCAGCGCATGCATTTGCGTATCTCCTCCGGTCTGCCGGTGCGGATCTTGTTTGGCAAATCGGGGTCGCATATCAAAACGCGGGCCATGTAGATGATATCCGCCTTACCGGCTGCAAGAACCTCCTCCATGAAATACGGATCGCTCAAGCCGCCTGCCGTACCGATGTATGCGTTTTTGACGTGCTTTTTGATCTCTGAGGCGTATTCAACATTTCTGCCTTGGGGATAGAACATGCTCAAATGAGTGCGGGAGAAGGATTCCGGGAGGTAACTGTTCATGTTGCCGACGGAGACGTTGATAATATCCGCATGGCCATCAAGCTGCTCCGCTATGCGGCAAGCCTCATTGACATCGTAGCCATCCTTCTGGATGTTAAATACTTCTGTGCCGCTGATGCGTATTTCAACCGGAAAACCCTTGCCGCAGACGCGATGTATTTCATCAATTGCCATGACGGCAAAGCGGCAGCGGTTTTCAACATTTCCGCCCCATTTGTCTGTTCTGCGATTTTCCGTTGGTGAGAACCAGTGCTGAAATGCCCTGGCGTGCGCGGCATGTATAGCGACCATGCCGAAACCTGCATGTTTTGCGGCGAGAGCTGCTTTTCCATAAGCATCAATAAGCTCATGAATACGTTCTTCTGTCATTGCGACGACTTGACTTCCGTCATATAAAGTCATCGCCGAAGGCCCTTCCAAAGGAATGCCCTTTGCTTTTGCCATTGCTCTTGAGATCGGGTGGGGGCCGGAGCCGCTGAAAGTCAGTTCCATTGACGGAACAGCGCCGTGTCTGGTGCATGCTCCGGCAAGACGGGGGTAATTGTAATTATCCATCCTGGTGATTTCGCGGGGCCATCTCCCATCGCCAAACTCCCTGGGGTCAATACAAACTTCACCTTCGGCGACTGTGGCCGCACCGCCCATGGCAATCCGCTCGAAGGTCATCATGACGTCTGTGCTTGGCTGACCGTTTAAAACGATATCGGCGTGTCCGGTTGGGGCGCAAAATATTCTGTTGCGAAATAATACATCTCCAATCTTAAGCGGGGATAACAAATTTGGGAATTTTTCGAACGCATCTACCATGCTGAATCTCCTATCTTTTTAGTTTGACTGGGTATTTGTCGAATACCAAATCAGGCA
Organism: Clostridiales bacterium; assembly: GCA_012718935.1. Classification (GTDB taxonomy): domain Bacteria; phylum Bacillota; class Clostridia; order Oscillospirales; family Oscillospiraceae; genus Sporobacter. Next base: position 19,475 of record JAAYBH010000035.1, on the reverse strand, counting down.
TTCGTTCTGGACATGATTCGAAATTCAAGTATGGCAAAGAGTATCGCCATCGCTATTGCCGCGGTATCCGCAATTGGTCCGGCATATATGAGTCCGTCAATTCCGAAGAATTTAGGCAGTATGACAAACAACGGGAGCATAAAAATCCCTTGACGCGTTACCGTGATGAAAAGTCCTTTAAACGCTTTCCCGATAGAGGTAAAGAAGGTCGCGGTAAGGGGCTGCAAGCCCTGGAGAGCAATCATCAGCAGGAATACGCGGATATATCTCTCTGCAAACTGCATAAACAGTTCGCCGTTTTCGATAAACATTTCGCTGTTGCGGTTGACAAAAATGCCGACAATTTCCCTTGGGAACAATTGGAAACACGCAAAAAACACTGCTGACACAGCAATAACTGCGATTAATGCACGTTTATACGTCGCAATAACTCTGGAATAGACCTTGGCGCCGTAGTTAAAGCCGAAAATCGGCTGACTTCCAAGCGCGATGCCGACGGTAAATGCAACAACAAGCATATTCAGCTGCGACACAACACCGACAACAGCGATCGGTATTTCACTCCCATAAACACTTATTGCACCGTAGCTGCGCAGAGTATTGTTCAGCGTGATTTGGACGATCATCATCAGAATCTGATTCAAGCAGCCGGGTATGCCCAGCTTGGCGATGGATTTGAGGCTGCCGCCTCTGGGGCGGATGTGGGCGATAGTCAGTTTCACGCTTTTAAACCGACGCAAATATAAAACGGTTAAAACGGCTGTCGCCAGCTGACTGATGACTGTAGCCGTTGCAGCTCCGGCGATACCCTTGTCAAGGACAAAAACAAAAACAAGTCCGAGCACAATGTTAAGGAGCGCCCCTGAAGCCGTGCAAATAAGGGAATATCCGGGACTTCCGTCGGCGCGTATCAAGTTGCTGCACGCCGTTGAAAATAAGAGGAATGGAATTCCGCATGCGATTATCCTGGCGTATGTAACCGCATATGGGAGGATTTGTTCGGAAGCTCCGAAAGCAATCATGAGCGGCTTGGTAAAAATTAACGTGATAACAGCGATGATAATGCCAACAAGCGCGGTCATAAATATTCCGGTACCTGCGATTTTTGCGGCATCATCCTTTTGCCCGGCGCCGAGTTTCAGATTGAAATTTGACGCGGCGCCAATTCCGAAAAGAAAAGCCAAAGCGCCGCAAAGTGTCATAAGGGGAAACGCGATGCTTGTTGCGGCATTGCCAAGATAGCCGACGCGCTGGCCAATAAGTATCTGGTTGGTGATATTATAAGCGGCAGTAGCAAGGGAGGCTGAAATTGCCGGTATCGCAAATTTGAGCATGAGCTTGCCGATTGGCGCCGAGCCTAATGGGTTATCGAGAATGGTTGAGTTTTTTGTCACTGTAGCAGTCCCTCTCGTGGGTAAATTACGCTCTTAATCTTATCCACTTAAATTAATATGTATTTTGAGTTTTACTTCCTTTTGCTTTCGTCAATCCAGTCGAGGTCCTTGCGGGCTTGCCCGAATGGTTCGGCGCCTTCGGGAACCTCCCATTTTTGCGGACCGTGCTTATCGGGATTCTTTACCTGCTTCGCCGCACGTTCTGCTGCTTTAACTTGACGAAGCTCACGGGTTAAAGCCAAGTCGGCGATGCCTTCAAACATCGCATGCAAGGTAGCCGCGTGATTGTCGTAATCGTGGTCGGGCAATGCGATAACGCGCTGGTTTTCTATGGCTTCCTTCAATATTTCGCCTAATTCGACTGGGTCAATACCGCCGGCATGGACGGACCGCAGATGCATCATTGTTCCTTCGCTGACATGATAACCTGTGTTTTTCAGCTTTTCAGGACGGTATTTTTCAGCATTGCCGATGTTGGAGTTAATGTTTCCGGGGCAGAGAACTGTTGCGCCCGACCCATAAGGTATTAGTGCCGCGTCGTATGAATACATGAGATTATCGACCGCCGCCTTGGCCGCGCCATAAGGCCCGCAGCCGGGACACGGGAAAAATCCGCCCATGGAGGATGTTGTGGCGACATGGAATTCCGTCTTATGGGCATATGCCTTGATCATGCGGGGCACAAAAATAACAAGGCCGTTTATGACGTGCTGCATACATACTCCAATAACCCAGTCAAAATCCTCAAAGGTGGAAGCCTCTACCGGCCCGAATGAATTGACGCCGGCGGTCTGTATCAGCAAATGCGGAGGTCCGCCGAATACATCCTCCACCTTGTTGGCTGCAGCGGTGTACTCCTCACGGTTCGTCAGATCTAGCCGAATGGCAAGAATATCTTCCCGCTTAATACCGAAAGCGATCAGTTCTTCAACAGCATTATCCAATGCATCCTGGCGGATGTCTGCAATTGCAACCTTCATTCCTTCGCGTCCGAACACTTTAGCCTGTCCAAGACCGGCGCCTGACGCGCCTCCGGTGACAAAACATATTTTTCCGGCAAAATCCTTCATTTTACGGCTCCTTTTCTTAAATTATCGTAGTTGGAAGCGCTGTGAGGCGGAATCTGGGACGACACAATGGCAGGCAACAAGATGATTCGGCGCAACCTCGACGAGCGGCGGCGTGCCTTTATTGCACGCATCACAGTAATAGTTGCAGCGTTTGGCAAACCGGCATTCATCCTTCGGATTGATCGGTGAGGAAAGCTCTCCGCGCAACTGGATCCGATCCTTGTTCGCACCCGTTTCCGGAACGAGAACCGCTGAAAGCAGCGCTTTTGTATACGGATGCATCGGGTTTTCAAACAGCACATCCGACGGGGCCATTTCTACCGCCTGACCAAGATACATCACCATGATATTGTCGGAAAAATACTTTACCACCGCAAGATCGTGTGTGATAAAAATGAATGTCAGGCCCCTGTCACGCTGCAGCTTTTTGAGCAGATTGAGTATCTGCGCCTGTATTATGATCATTTTCCGGAACTAAATATGTATGCAAGCTTGGAACGCCTGATTGACGGCCTCGGAAATAGTGCCGACCTTTCGGCAGTCGCCGACAATGTGGACATTGCTTTCAGGCGCTGAGTGGCGCAGTTCATCAACGAGAGCCCAGCGCTCTTTCATGCCTATAGCCAAAAGCACGGTGTCGCACTGGAGCTGGCTGAGTTCACCGGTGGCCATGTTCTTTGTCACAATACCGCCGTCTCTCACCTCAGTCAGGGCTGTCCCATAGAGCACAGGGATTTCCTTCTTTGCGAAGATGGACAAAAGCTCGCGGGAGACATTGCCTGCGCTCATGGACAGTTTCATTTTTGCGTTGCGCTCGTTCAGCATCTCGATGAGGGTCACGTCTTTACCGAGGTCGGCAGCTTCAAGGGCTGTTTCAAAGCCGACGCCGCCGCCGCCGACAACAACAACCTTCCTGCCGATTCTGGAGGTGTCCTCATCGGCGTCGGGAGCCCAGAACACATGGGGCTTTAGTATGCCGGGGATGCTTCCGGGGATGATGGGATCCGAGCCAACGGCGATGACCACGGCGTCATAGTTTTCAATATCCAGGATGTCCTTAGTGGCCTCGGTGTTCAGAAGGACCCGGGCACCCTTCTTTTCACATTGCGCCGCGGTGTGGCGCAGCCACGTGAGGTAGTCCCGCATGTCGATCTTGAAGGGGGGGCGGGCAGCTCTCGTAACATTGCCGCCCAGGCTGCCCGATTTTTCATAGAGGGTTACGTCGTGTCCGCGGGCGACCAGCGTCTCCATGGCCTGAATGCCGCCCGGGCCGCCGCCGACAACGGCGACCTTCTTTTTGACCTGGGCTTTGGGGATAACCCCGTCCCTAAGCTCGGTGGTCATGGTTGCCATGGGATTCACGGCACAGAACATGGGCTTCGGTACCATCAGGTGCTTGGAGCAGAAGTCGCACCGCAGGCACGGCCGTCTGTCCTCGGGCCGGTTTTCGGCATACTTGTTGGGCATCTCAGGGTCCGCCATCAGCGGGCGGCACATGTTGACGATATCCGCCCATCCGTTTGAGATGATCTCCTCGGCGTAGTCGATGCTCGTGATGGAGCCGACGGTGCTCACCAGAAGGTCCGGGTGGGCTTTTTTAATGTCGCGGGCGTAATGCACGTTGAAGCAGCGATCCATCAGGTAGTTCTGGCACCAGTTGCGGTAGTACTTGTGGGGCCCGAACGGATCGCCGTGGATGCCGGCGGAGACGTGGAGGATGTCGATGTGTTTTTTTAAGTAGCCGACAAGCTCGATCGTTTCCTCGATGTGCATGCCCTCGGGATCTTCCTCATCGCCGGAGATGCGATACTCTATCACAAAGTCTTCGCCGCAGTGCCTGCGAATGGAGTCGCACACTTCAATGGCGAAACGGGCGCGGTTCTCGGTGCTGCCGCCATACTCATCGGTGCGGTGGTTGAACTTCGGACTCGTGAACTGTCCGATGAGGTTGGCGTGGGCGCCGTGAACCATGACGATGTCCATGCCGGCTCTTTTCATGCGCCCCGCGGCCTTGCCGAACTTTTCGACCGTCTCCCTGATCTTCTCCTTGGTCATTTCAATGGTGGAAATCGGCTCGCGGCCAAGGCGCGCGGCGCGCATAATTTCATCCTCCGAGATGAAGGCGGAGGACGAGTATGCAACGGTGCCGGCCATAAGCATACCCTCACCGGCGTGGTTTATTTCAAGGGAGGCGTGGCAGCCGAACTGTTTGCACATGTCGGCATACAGGGAAAGGGGATAGATGCAGCTGTCCTTGCCCAGCTCCAGTTGATAGCTCTGGTCATTGCTTTCTTCAAGGTCGATGGAGCAATTGCCCAGGTTCAGCACACAGACGCCTCCACGGGCGAACATGCGGAACCAATCGACAAGTTCACGGGTGACATACCCGTCGGGGGTGCTGAGTACGGGCGTTGTCGGCGCGAGAAAGATGCGATTCTTAAAGTCCACGCCGCGGATGCGGATAGGGCTGAAGACATGCTTATAACGGGAGCTCACGTGCAAACACCCTTTCTTTTAACCGAATTTTCCGGCTCTGTAAGCCTTATTGTACCTGCGGCAGAACTTATCTTGATTCAACAGCGCTTCGGCGGCAAGTATAGTCGCAATGATATCGCGGTTTGTAGGATCTACGATTGCCGAGTCCATGCCCACAGACATTGCAAGAGCCAGAAAGAGTTGATTGACAATTTTTCGGTAGGGCATGCCGTAGGATATGTTTGATAATCCCGACGTAAACCTGACAGTAGGATACTTTGCCTTGATATCGGTAATGGCTTGCATGAAATTTACCATGGAGTCGTTGACGGCTGACAAGGCCAGCACTAATGGATCAACATAAATACGATCTGGCGGAATGCCGTATTCAGCACATTTCTGAATAAGCCTGAAAGCGATTTCCGTTTTTTTATCTGCCTTGGCCGGAATTCCCGTGTCGTCGCAAGTTAAAGCGATTACATCCCAACCATATTCCTTAACAACAGGAAGTAATACATCGCATTTATCACCTTCGCCGGAAATGGAATTGGCAATGCCTTTGGTCTTAATCCTGGGGATAAGCAGTTCCAGCAATTTGGGATTCGGACTGTCAACGCAAAGCGGCGTGTCGGTTTCCGATTCAATAACGCCGATAAGCCAGAGCATTTCATCTTTTTCGTTTTCAGGCGCACGTCCGGCACAGACATCAATATACGATGCGCCGGCATCGACCTGTTTACGGACAAGATCCCGAATAGCGTCTTCGTCCCGGGCTTCGATCGCTTTCGAAACAGACGGAATTGCGCCGTTGATTTTTTCTCCGATGATGATCATTTGGGTCCTCCAGTTTCTGGTTGCCGTATTATGCGGATGCCCATGCCTTGCATATCTTGATAGTATCATTCGGGTTGATCGCCCAGGCATCCGCGCCGACGATTTGCGCAACTTCTGCCGATACTGGCGCTCCGCCGATAATGATTTTCACATCATCGGCAATATCGGAATCCTTAAAAGCTTTAACAGTCTTTTTCATGGCGTTTATTGCAAGGGTCAAAACGCCGGATAGAGCGATGATCTTAATTCCCTCATCTTTGGCGGTTTGTAAAATTGCTTCAGGTTTCACATCGATACCCAGGTCGATTACAGTAAATCCGCTCGCTTCCAGCATTGACTTTACAATGTTTTTGCCGATATCGTGGAGGTCTCCCTCTACAGTGCAAAGAATCATTTTTCCGTAATTGCCTTCTGATTTTTTCAGAAGCGCCGGACGAATGATATCCATCGCCTCGCTCATGAGTGATCCGGCGAAAATCAGGTCGGAAACAAAATATTCCTGGGCTTCAAAGCGATCACCGACAATATTCATGCCTTCCTGGCATGCCCTCATCGCTTCTGAAACCTGAGAGCCGCCGTCAGCCATCACTTCGTTCATCATTTCCAGAACAGCCTCTTCTTCGAGGTCGCCCATTAATTCTGTCAGTTTCATAAAATCCATATCAATAATTTCCTTAAATAATTTGGTTGATTACATGCAGATGATATATATAAATGATAAAATCGCGTCCTCCATCGCCTGTACATCTTTTCTGGCACTTTCCGGTGTGTTGGGGAACTCCCGGAGGTAGTCGTCAAAGGTTCTGTAATATTTGCTCTTTATTGGCGCAATATCCGAATGTATGTAATCGTTTTTGTTGAAAACCTCGCCGGCAACAGCTCCGGCATTGTCATAGACGCCGTGTTCACGAACGGTTTCGCAGATTGCGACGAGTTTATCCAAATCAATATCCTCATATGTCAGCGGAGCCTTGTCAAATGAGAAAATAAACTTTCCGTTCGGCATCATTACATCGAGGAACTCCTTAGTTTTATCAATGCATTCCTGCTTTGAGGACGTGCGCATCATCGACAACGGGAACAGGCCTGTAATGATGTGCTTTCTGCCAAGCTTTTCCTTGACGCGTTTCGGATCGCCCTGTTCAAACTGCAGCTGGGTATCGGTAGGCAGCTCATACAAGTAATCGAGATAACGCATCCAGTCATGCTCACAGAAGGCGGCCGTATGCAGACCGAGAGAAGCGTAATCTGTAACCTGGCGAAGCCAGGGCTTCCAGAAGAGGGATACAAAATCCTTTTCCTTCATAAAGGTTGCCATATGAAGCGGGAAAAAAGAGACGGAGTAGTTATTGATAACCTGCGGTATACCTGCTCTGTAGTTAATCGGATAAACAGCTTCAACAGCCGCGGCTACTTTATCAGGTATCCTGCGGATATCCATCGCCATTCCGCTCAAGCTGCGCAATGTGTCGGTCAATATATCCAGAGGAGCATAGCAGCCTGCGCGCCCTCCCGGTTCACCGCTATGAAATCCGTATTTTTCGTTGAGTTTCCCAATGAGTGCAAAAGCTTCTTTTTGAGTGGCCGCTTGCCCCAAGGTTGACTGATACATGGTCATCATTGAACGATAAGGGTTGTTAATGGGATCAAGACCTCTGAAGTTTCTGGGAAGGACTTTTTCGATAATGCATGCGTAAGGATCCTCGATAAAATAGTCATAGTCCTCGGGGAAGAATCCCACATGGTTTGGATGCTGCATAAAGCCGGTGGAACTGACCTCCATGACGTTTGCGCCTAAGGTTTGGTATTTTGACGGCAGAAGAATTTGCATACCGAGAGGGCATACATCGGTGGGAATGATCCCGCAGAGCTTATCTGCTGCTTCTTCCAGAACTCCGGGATGCCACAATGCCTCTTTGCCGTCAATTCCTGCGTATTCAGCAACGACATTGACCGTCAGGCTAATGTTAATCGGCACACGCTTCGGAATTTTATTGTCGAACACATCGCGGAAATTCTGTGTGCGTTCCTCACGCAACTGTTTGACGTCTGACATGACATTCCTCCATTTTCTATTGTAAACAGACACTGTATCCATATGTAGAATCAGGCTCATTTACCTCCCTTTAAAGCAGTGTACCGCCGAATCGTCAATATAGTCAAATTCCAATAATGCATATCATATGTCTGTGCGAATTTTGTGTGATTTCACCAAATAAGTGCTTATACATAAAAAAAAAGACATTTCCGAGCTGCAACGCTTCCGAAATGTCTTTGTATTGGCGGCTTTGTTATGTACGCTTTTTGAGTCGGCTATTGTGTCATACTATTGCGAAGAATCTGCAGGAGCGAGCCGGTGTGCTTCTTTGTCTTGCACTTTCTCCATGCCATGATGACGCCGGATTCGGCTTCAGGCAAATCAAAGAAGGCGCAGTTATCGTCATAATAGGATTGCATATACTTGTCAGTAAAGAACACCTCGTTATTTGCGCCGATGCACATCGAAATCCCGTGAAAGTATTTCGTGTAATAAGAGACATTCGGTGCAAAACCGCCTTTTTCCATACACAGGTCGGTAATCTGGCGGATATAGGTTGAATCCTGCGGAACGACAAATTCCTGATTTTTCAAGTCGGCGATCGTCAGGTGACCTTTTTTAGCCAGAGGATTTGTTTTAAGCATACCCACCGACAAAGGACAGCTGGCAACCTTTTCCCATTCCAATTCGTCGACCCTGAACAACTCATTTAAGAAGGGATTGACAAGGGCAATATCCGCAGTTTCGTTGCAGAGCCGATCCTTGGCTTCCGGTATAGAGCAGTTGTCGATCCTAAGCTCGATTTCGGGATTGACTTCCCGAAACGCGGCAATCACAGGTTGTATGAGTACCGGTATCTGGGCTGAAGGTGTCGTTGCGATCACCAGGTTCTCAGGCATGTCGTTTTGAATTTCCGGCGCATTGTCAATGGAGTTTTGGAAATCAACCAGCAAGCGTTCCCACTCGGTGCACAAAAATTGTCCTGCCGGGGTCATACGCAATTGAGTGTTTTTTCCACGAATAAAAAGGACATAGCCCAGCTCATCCTCTATTCGTGTGATGATCTTTGAGACAGCCGGTTGAGAAGAGTGAAGAACAGCGGCGGCTTTTGTAATGCTTCCGAATTTGGCAACGCTGATACAGGTTTCCATTTGAAACAAGCTGATGTTCTTATAATCAATATGCTTCATTTCTCGACTCGCTCCCTATTCTGCAGAAAAATTTGCAAATAATCCGTAGCATACTATTAAGATTATTTTACCAAAAATATTAAGATTCTTCAAGATTGAAAGCATTGATTCAAAATATTAGAGTATGTTGCATTAACCAAACAGCAAAATTTAGCAATTTTATACAACTCGTCGGGATGATGCATCTGTTGCAATATATAACCGGGCTATTTATAATACAGTTTAAAAACAACGTCAGAAAACGAGGTGTTCCCAATGAACCGACGCATTCCATTTTCACGCAATGAGCTTCGCGTCATCGACACTCTGCCGGGGTTCTTCGGCGGCCCCGGGCGTCCCTTGCTCGATACTCCGGTCACGCCCCGGGAGAACATGGCCGCGCTTTATTATGACAAGCACCCCTACTGGCTGCCGCTGCCCGGCGATTCGACCTTTATGAATTCCTCTCTCTACAACGAGCGGCTGGGGCGGGGCGGACCCGACGGCGTGACGGATGTGTTCGGCATCACCTGGGAGTGGGTGGAGTCCGCAGGCGGTTCCATCGTGCGTCCGGGGGAGCCATTTATGAAGAATGCCAACGAATGGAAGGATAAAATCAAGTTCCCCGATCTGGACGCCTGGGACTGGGCGGGGGAAGCGGAAAGAGTCAAATGCGAATGTCGGATTTCCACGCAGCTGTCCCTGATCAACGGCTTCTGGTTTGAGCGTCTCGTGTCCTTTATGGACTTTGCGCCCGCGGCTATGGCGCTCATTGACGACGATCAGAAGGACGCCGTCAAGGCGCTGTTTCAGGAGATGACCGATTTTGCGTGCAGGATTGTGGATAAGTATTGTCAATATTGGCCGGCGCTGGACGGCTTCAACGTCCACGACGACTGGGCGGCCCAGCGTTCGCCGTTCTTTTCGGAGGAGACGGCGCGTGAGCTGTTCGTGCCGTTTATGAAAGAGCTCACCGACCACATCCACTCAAAGGGCCGCTTTGTGACGCTGCACTCCTGCGGGCACGGCGAGGACCGCGTCCGGTGCTTTATCGACGGCGGCTTCGACGGCTGGGACCCCCAGCCGATGAACGATACGCAAAAGCTCTGGCGCGAGGTGGGCGATCAGATTTGCATTTCGGTCGTACCGGAGCCGTTCGACCCAGCCGCGACGAGCGAAGAGGAACAGCGGCGGCGGGGAATGGAATTCGCAGAGTGCTTCAGCGTACCGGGCCGACCGGCGGTCCTGGGCTTCTACGGCGGCCTGGTCCTGACGCCGGCGTTCACCGAAGGAGTTTACATAAAGTCCAGGGAGATTTTCGGCAGATAAAAATCACGATGCAGGGGCCGGCACGGAAGCCGACCCCTGCAAAAACTATATACTATATGGTATGTCGCAGGGGCAGACCTTGTGTCTGCCCTGTATCGTCATGCAATGCATACCTCTGGAGGGCAAACACAAGGTTTGCCCCTACGATAAAGCAGGAGAACCGACCCTCTGCTTTTTACAGCGAGTAAGCCAGCCTGTAGGCGGCGTCGATGACGGACATGAGGTTGCCGACCTTATTGGCGTCGCCGAGGACGTGGACATTGCCGCTGGCCGTTTGAAATGGGTTGTGGGAATTGTAGCCCACCGACAGGATGACGGAATCGGCGGGGATAAACTGCGCGCCTGTTTCGGTTTCGATCACAACACCGTCAGTCTTGATTTCCTTGAGAGCGGACGAAATATGGACCTTGATATCATGGTACCGGATGGCTTCGCGTAAAAATTCGGAGTTGGCGGCGGAGAGGCCGTTGATCTTCAGGATATCGTCCTGCATTTCCACAATAGTGGCCTTTTTGCCCTTAAGGGCCAGATCGTAGGCGATTTCGCAGCCTGTGAGGCCGCCGCCGATGATAACGACATTATTACCGGCTTTTTTATTATCCAAAAGGTAGTCGATGGCCTCGATGGTGTTTTTGCCGTCAAAGCCGGGGACGGGCAGCTTCTTGGGGACGGAGCCTGTGGCGACGACAATCTCATCGGCGTCCAGGGTATTCAGCATATCGCCTGTGATTTCGGTGTTCAGCTTGACAGGCACATTGAGATCCTTCAGTTGCTTTATATACCACTTGATCAGCGCCTTGTCGTGCTCCTTGAAGTCCGGCGCGGCGGCGGCGACGAAGACGCCGCCCAAGCGGCCGCTCTTTTCGTACAGCGTCACAGAATGGCCGCGCAGGGCGCAGAGGCGCGCGGCTTCCATACCGCCAATGCCGCCGCCGATGACGGCGATTTTCTTTTTGACGGGGGCGGGCCTCAGTTCAAATTCCTTTTCATGCATGGTGACGGGATTGATGGCGCAGGCGCCCATATGGCCGAAGCCGCAGGGATTGCCTTTGAAGCGGCTGATAGGGAAGCAGCCGTTGTGACAGCCGATGCAAGGACGGATATCGTCAAGATGCCCGGCGCGCAGCTTGTCGCACCACTCCGGGTCGCTTAAGAGCGCCCGGGCGATGCCGACGCCGTCCACCATGCCGGATTCCACCGCATGTACGGCGATGTCGGGGTCGTTCATTTTTCCGGCACAGACGACGGGGATTTTGACGAAGTTTTTAAGATAAGCAACCTCGGGCAGATTGCAGGCCATCGGCATATACACGGGCGGGTGAGCCCAGTACCAGGAATCGTAGGAGCCGTTGTCGGCATTGAGCATATCAGCGCCTGCCGCCTCCAATATGCGGGCGGCCGCCGGGCTCTCCTCCATGCTGCGGCCGAATTCCGCGTAAGCTTCACCGGGGAGCGCACCCTGATTAAAACCGCGCATCTTGCTGGCCACGCTGTAGCGGACGGAGACAGGATAATCGGTCCCGCAGGCGGTTTTGATCGATTTGATGATGTCGGCGGCAAAGCGGAGGCGGTTTTCCAGGCTGCCGCCGTATTCGTCCGTCCTGTGGTTGGTGTTGGATATGGCGAACTGGTCCAGCAGATATCCCTCGTGGACGGCGTGGATCTCAACGCCGTCGATGCCCGCGCGCCGACACAGCGCGGCAGTCTTGCCGAAGGCATTAATAATGTCCAGAATTTCTTCACGGGTCAGGCCACGGTGCCTGATGGAGGGGTCCCAGACGTTGGGCAGTCCGTCCGACGGGGCGACCATCAGGTCTTTGAAAATATCGGCTTTCATGTCCGCGCCCGGTATCATGAACTGCACGCGGCCGAAGCCGGCGCCCAGCTGCAGAAAGAATTTGGCGCCATAGGCGTGGATGTCGTCCATCAGTCGTTTCATCGGCCCCATGAACATCTCCTCTGACTCGTAAAGCCAGCCGCCCGTCATGCCCTGGACGCCGATGACGCCGGGGATCATGAGACCGACGTTTGCTTTGGCGCGCGCGAGATAGTAATCATGTTTGCTCTCATCGAAGTTTCCGTCAAAGCCGATGGGATTTGTACCTCCCATGGCGCAAAGGACGAGCCTGTTTTTGACCGTCAGCGAGCCGATTTTCATGGGGGTGAATAGTGCTTCGTATTTGCCTTTCATTCGTACCTCCGGGTTTTTATTATTTGATACAAAATTATCACAGGTCATTACAAAATTCAACGGAAGCATTGGGACGCTCTTGATTATTCTTCCCAAATAACCTATTCTTTGCTTAAGAACCATATTATGTACCGGATGAAAAAACGATGCTTTTGAAAGGCGGCCTGATTATGACAACGGAAAATCAAAAAAGATATGATGAAAAACTGAGGCGTGTCAATGATGCCATCGCACTGCGCGAACCGGATACGGTGCCGATCAAACCCCCGGCGGACCTGTTCCCGGTTTACAACGCGGGGTATACCGTGGCTGAGGTCATCTACGACACGTCGCTTAAAAAGATGCGGGATGCGATTTTCAAATATCTCAGGGATTTTGACCCGGACGCCGCGGCCGATACGGGTTTTGTTTTCGCGGGCGAAGGGCCGGGTATGGAGCTGTTAAAACCGAAGAACATGCGCTGGGCGGGCATGCCCGGCAATGTGATCGACGACAACTCGCTCCAGCAGTACATAGAATTTCCGATCCTGCTGGACGATGAGTTTGAGGAATTTTTTACCGACCGCACAGGCTTCATGCTGCGCAAGGCGGCGCCGCGCACATCAGAACTGCTGGAACCTCTGGCAATGCTGTCGGCGGGCGGCATATTCGGCAGCGCCCAAGCGGTGGCGGCGCAGTTTTCCGCGCCGGAATTCAGGCGGATGATCGAAACGCTGTGGAAGCTCAACGATTTTTATACCGAGCACCGAATGCGCGCCGCGGAGCTGAACGCGGAAATTGAGCAACTGGGGTACCCGAGCTTCAGCGGCGGAATGGCGGGCGTACCCTTCGACGCTTACAGCGACTTTCTGCGCGGGACGCTTCTCTCGCTTTCGGACCTCTATATGAATACAGAATATATTGAGCGCTACATCGACGAGGAAATTGAAAAAACCCTGGCGATGATCCGGGCTACGAAGGGACAGAACGAGGGCAAGCATGTCTTTATGGCCCTGCACAAGGGCATGGACGGCTTCATGAGCGACGAACACTACCGCAAATACTACTGGAAGCACCTGCAGCAGATCATCCTCGCCATTATTGACAGCGGAAAAGTCCCTTATATCTACACGGAAGGGAAGTACAACTCGCGTCTTGACTGCCTCAGCGAAGTACCGCCCGGAAAAGTGTTTTATCACTTTGAGGATGTGGACATGGCTGTGGCCAAGAAGAAGCTCGGCGGCATCGCCTGTATCGCCGGCGGGTTCCCGGCCTCGCTTTTGGACTGGGGGACGCCGGAGACGGTCCGCGACGCGGTGAAGCGCCTTCTGGACGACTGCGCCCCCGGCGGCGGCTTCATCTTCGAAACAAGCTGCGGCCTCGGTAAATGCAAGCGCGAAAACGTCGAAGCGATGTTCGAGACAGTGAGGGAGTACGGGAAATATTGAGGCAAACCGGGTTCGATTCATCGTTAAGGCATCGGAGGCGGCATTATGAAAAACCTTGAAATGAACCTTGGGGTGGTCATCAGGCCGTATATGTCACAGGCTGATGTCGATTTCGTCATTTCGGGCCAGTTGGAGTTATATAAGACGGAGTTCGGATTTGATACGCTGGCGTGGATTTCATATGTCAACGACGGCGTCAATGAGCTGATGCGGAAGTTTCACCCGGCGAAGGATTGCCTGCTGATTCTGGAAAGGGGCGGCGTCCCGGCGGGCAGTGTCGCTATTACCCATGACGATGAGGATACGGCCAGGCTCCGGTTCTTATTCATTAAACAGGAAGCGCGGGGGTTCGGCGCGGGCAGGAGGCTTGTCGGGACGGCGGTGGGTTTTTGCAGAAACAGCGGCTATAAGCGCATCTGCCTTTGGACCTTCGATCAGCTGGATGCTGCGCGGCATCTCTACGGCAGCGCCGGCTTCAGGATAACCGAAACACAGCGCAACGAGACATGGAGCGACACGCCATTGCTGGAGGAACGCTGGGAATTAGAGCTGTGATTTCAGGAAAAACCGGCTTGAAAGCGATTGCTAACGTTTACCTGACATTATTGAATTTCTTGCTGAGGAGTTTTATATTAACAAATACCGGGCAGCAGTTCTAAAACAACAAGAAATATAAAAACGGCGACGGCCCCGCCTTTTGACGGGGCCGACAATTTTCGTGATGTTATGCTGACAAAAGAGACAGCCCCGGCGTCTTAATAATCCTCTTCATTGAAACCAGAGGGCTTGGCGACGATGCGCTGCACGTCGATGGCGAAGTGGGAGACCATCGCCATCATATCGGTCGACTGTGCGGACATCTCCTGACTGGAGGCCGCCGCTTCCTGGGCTGTGGCCGTATTGCTCTGAACCACCTGCGAGACCTGTGACAGGCCGGTATTCAGCTGAGCGATGGTATCCACCTGCTGCAGGCAGTCGCCGGCAATCTCGGCAATAGAATCCACCGAGCGGAGAATACCGTCCATGATGCTGCCAAGTGTTTTTTCCATATCTTCGCCGATTTTAAGGCCGTATTTTGATTTGCTGATACTGCCGCTCAGCAGGTCGCCAGTTTCCTTGGCTGCTTTCGCGCTTTTGTCAGCAAGATTTTTAACCTCTCCGGCCACAACGGCAAAGCCCTTGCCGTGGATGCCGGCGCGGGCGGCTTCAACCGCCGCGTTGAGCGCCAGGATATTTGTCTGGAAGGCGATATCCTCGATGACCTTAATAACGTTTGAGATATGGGAGGAGGCACTGTTGATATCTTCCAGCGCGCTGATGAGCTGCTCCATTTTCTCGCTGCCTGCTCTCGCCTCGGAGTTGACCTTTTCCGACAGCTCTTTCGTCGCGATGGCATTATCGGAGCTGATTTTCGTCCGATGAAGAATCTCGGATACTGTCGCTGAAATTTCCTGGATCGCAGCGGCCTGTTCGGTGGAGCCCTGAGACAGATTCTGAGAGCCGGCGCTGATCTGCTGGGCCGCCGAGGCGACACTGGTAGCCGAATCTCTGATATTGCGGATAATATCACAGATGGTATCGTTGACTTTGTTATTGTTGTCCATGATCCGTCCGAAATCGCCGGGGTAGTAGCTCGCGTCGGCGCGCACCGAAAGATTACCCTTGAGAATGTCGCCCGACGCCCTGTCCAGGATCAGCGTCACTTTTTTCAGGGAGAGCTGAGCCTCCCGTATCGACCGGGACAATTGCCCGATCTCGTCTTTTCTCCGGGTGAAATCCACCTTGAAATCTGTGTTGCCGGAGGACAGGCTTTCCGAATACGTAATCAGTTTCCTGACAGGCTTGATGATGCTGCTTGTCGTAAAAAGAACGGCTATCAGCAGGATCACAAGGCAGGAAACGAAAATCACAATGCCCTGCAGCATGACTTTTGCGGCAGCGTCAGAATTGATATATACTTTTGCCAGGTTGCTCATCATGTAGTACGCGAACACGGAGAAGCAAATAAAACCGGGCAGGATAATGCTGAGAACCATTTTTAAGCGCAGGCCGCCCCGCCTGTCAGATATCATGAATGATCACCGTTCCTTCCAAAATGAAAATACTCACATTATATTTCATCGGCAGAATTCGCGGCAAAATTAGTGATAATGGAAATTTTTGTTGCAATATAACGCCAGGATGAAGGATTTATTTGCACATATATCTCTACATGGTTTATAATTTAACATCAAAGAGCGGCAGTAAGAACGGAACGTTTCGCGTCATATGACGTCATTAAGGGGGGGTGTATATGGCGGGAAAAGACAGAAGCATGGTCGCCGGCTATGCCCTGACGCATTTTTTGGTGGATTTCGCCTGTGCATTTTTGATCTTCCGGGCTTTCTCCGGCTCCGAAGATCTGTACATAAGCTTTTTGATTTATAATTTCTGCGCCTTCGCGCTGCAGATGCCGCTGGGTCTCCTGGCGGATAAAGTCAATAAAAATGCGCTGTGCGCAGCCCTCGGGTGCGCCCTCGTCGCGCTGTCTTTCGGGGTGGCGCCCATCCCCATCGCAGCCGCCGCGATTGCCGGTGTCGGCAACGGCCTGTTTCACATCGGCGGCGGGATTGACGTACTCAATGCTTCGCATGGAAAAGCCGGCGCCCTCGGCGTCTTTGTTTCGCCAGGTGCGTTTGGCGTATTCCTTGGCAAGCTTCTCGGAAAGCAGGGCGGTTTACCTGAGGCGCATGTAATTCTGGTGCTGCTGGCGTCCGCTGCATCAATCCTCGTGATACGTTTTAAGAACGGCCGGGGCTTCACCTCAGATAACGCTCCCGTCACCTTTGGCAGAGCCGGCGCGCCTGCGGCGCTGATTTCGGCCGCATCCCTGTTTCTCGTGGTCTGCCTGCGGTCATACGCTGGGATGACACTCAATTTCTCCTGGAAGGGCGAAGGATACTGGGGCTGGGCGCTGATTATTGCCGTTGTATTCGGTAAAACGGCCGGCGGTTTTCTCGCCGACAGGCTCGGCGCCGTCGCAACATCCGTCCTGTCTCTAACCTTATCAGCAGTGCTTTTTATGCTGCCAGATATCCCGGCGGCCGGCGTCGCCGCGCTGTTTCTGTTTAATATGACGATGCCGGTGACGCTTTGGGCGATGGTGCAGCTGCTTCCCGGCGCAAAGGGCTTTTCCTTCGGTCTCCTGACCTTCGGGCTGTTTATCGGTTTCATCCCCGTCTACCTTGGGTGCCCGCCGGTTCTGGGTCTTGGCGCGGGCTATGCAATAGCTGCTGCGGGTTCACTTGTTTTGCTGACTGTGGGTCTCAGGCTGGTGAGAAGCCATAAAAACAGCGCTGAACGGCTTTCCGCCGGCGGGAGGGGGGATTCCTGATGGCGTTCCGTCTGCTGACGGCGCTCGGAATTTCTCTTGCTGCAACTCTGGCGCTGGAGCTGCTGTTCGCTTTTGTTTTTCGCAAGCGCGGAAAAGACCTGATCCTTGTCTGCCTTGTTAATGTCCTCACAAATCCCGCTGTCGTTCTCATATATATTCTGGCGTCGACATACACCGAGTTCAGTCCCGTGCTCCTAAAAGCGGCGCTGGAGGCGATGGCGGTGCTCACGGAAGCATATTATTATAAAAGATATGGCACCTGTTTCCCGAAGCCGCTGCTGTTCTCGCTGAGTGCCAACGCGTTTTCCTTTTTCGCCGGCGAACTGATATCATTGATTGGGGGATAATGTATGAATAAGCGGTTCATCACATGGCTTCTTCTCATCCTACTTCTGGCGGCGCTGACCTGGGTTCCTGCGCTGGCCGACGTTATCTGGGAGCCCAATGACAGCTTCTATCACCAAAAAAGCGAGGACTGTGTCTACAACGGCCGATCCTACACGGTAAACGGCAGAAACGGCAGCGGAACCGTTTTCAAAGAACCGGGATCGAAACAAACGGTGGCTGTCATCAATAACGGCAATGTCTTTTATGTATCGTTCACCTATAAAGACAATAATGGCGATAATTGGGGTGTCGTAGAGTTCAATCCCGACGGCTCGGGCAATCTGGCGGACACGGATTACAGCACGGCTATCACCGGCTGGGTCCCCATGTCGGATCTGACGGTTGTGTACGACTACATCTCCTTCGCTGAAGACCATGGGAGTCAATTCAAACCGTATACCGGCAATTATGATACATTTAAATCCGGGGGTCCCGTTGTTTTCTGGAGCTATCCCGGCTCCGGCGTTATCGCCTGGGAGGAGGCCGCCTTCGAATATGACGATTACTTTAAGATATCCGATACCTTTACAGATGATGAAAACAGGCTCTGGGGCTATGTCGGTTATTATTACGGCGCCCGGAACGTCTGGGTGTGCATCAGCGACCCATCGGGAGAGGGGATAGAGAAAGCGCCGCCGTCCCCGGTGCCGGAAGCAGCGACGGCATTGCCGGACCCAGAGCTGCCGGCAGCAGGTAACGACGAGAACGACGCCGTCCTGCTGATTGTTGTCATCGTCGCCGCCGTCGTCGTCATCACAGCCGTTCTCATCGCGGTCTTTTGGAAAAAAAGTGCAAAAAAAGAAGGCGCCATGAAATAAGCGCCGGCTTTTCATAGAAGCCTGACGGCCCCGTCGATTGGCGGGGCTGTGTGCTTCCTGCCCTCATGTCACATAGGGGTTAGGATCGGTAAAAAAACAGGGGTCGACCTCTGCAAATTTCCCGTAGGCGCCGGTGGTAATGTTCGTATTCAAATCGCCGTCCGGCGTCGTCGACGTGCCGAAGCCCCGGCCGACCTGGTAGAGCCTCTTGTAATTCTGCAGAAAGCACAGGGTGTTGCTTCGGAACATAAAGCGCCCCTGCGTCAGCTTTTCCGCGTTTTGCTCCGTTAAGCTGAACAGATACATGCCGTCCTTGATCTTGATATAGGAAGCAGGTTCGTCGGAGGAGGGAAGCCCGCCTAAATATTCGGTAAACGCCCAGTCGTCCCCGGGATTATCCTGAGGAGAGATAAGCCTGTAAAAATTAGCGCAGTAATAGACATGAACGGTGGTCAGGGTGCTGCTGTAGGTCCACTGAACGGCGGTGCCGATCATGTCGGACGTATAGCCGTGGCGCTTGAAGGTGAGTTCCCGGCCTTTACGGCGGATGGCTCCGAATTCAAATTCCGTGTTGATAAGATAGGGGTATCTCGGATTTTGCCCGACCCGGGCGATGATGCGGGTGACGAGCATGTTTTCCATATCGATGACAAAGGTGTGATTGACACGTGGTACGACATTTTCCAGCTCATAGCTCACGAGAAATGTGGTGTCGTCGCCCTTCAGGCACTCATAGCCCGCTGTACAGGCCTCTTCTCCGGCCCGGGTCCATTCGATTGTTCTCTCGTTCTTGAAGTCCAGAAAGAAATCGTAGCCGTCGTCCATGACAAGCTCAAACTTTTTTCCGGCCAGCTCAAAGCATAGGGGCGGGCGGTACTGAACGATCGAATCGCGGCCGTATTCACAGATACTTTTCAGGTCCATCGCTGATACTCCTTATCATTCCGCAAAGCTACGGTTTCTCATATCG
>JAAYBH010000258.1 GCA_012718935.1 Clostridiales bacterium | reverse complement strand
GGCGCGCAGTATTATGTGAGCTGACGATACATGGAAGGAGGCGGATTCATATGGCAGGGCCTGTGAAATATACGGTAAAGACCTTTGGCGAGAAGATGGATGCGTTCATTGCCCACTGCGAGACCGGGGGGATCGACGCCACAGACTATCAGCTGATCAAATTCTTCGGGATATCGCCGGATTTGCTGGAAGAATACAAGGCGGAAAATAAACTGAATAAAGATTCAAAATATAAGCGCAGCGGTTTTGCCGCGTCTCTGAAAAAGCTTGACCTCTACAGGGAGGATGCGACCATCCGCCAGGCCGTCAGCGACCCGAAGCTATTAAGCCACTGCGCCCTCAAGCTCCGCCAGCCCCACTGGGGCGGCTGGAACGACAAGAGCGACAGCGCCGTCCGGGACGTCCGGCTCCGCGTCGATTTGGGAGACGGCGACAAGGATTTGATGGAGTAAAAAGCAGGAGAACCGTCCCCCTGCTTTTTAACGCTGGGCAGGTCGGCAAGAGCAGAGCTCTTGCCCTACAACAGATTATCAAGATGAATCAAAACGGAAGACGGCAGACATGAGGTGATGACATATGAAACGCAGCACACTCAAGCCGAACGCGGGCGATATCGGCATCGACCTGGGGCAGCTGACGGAAAAGCAGAAGCTGTTCATGAGGAGCCGGACGCTGTATACGGCGTATGGAGGGGCGCGGGGCGGGGGGAAGACCCACGCGGTGCGGTGGAAGGCGGTGGCGGGGGCGCTGCGGTACGGCGGGCTCCGGATTCTCATCATCCGGCGGACGTATCCCGAGCTGCAGCAGAATCATATCGAGCCGATCGCCCGGCTGGTGCCGCCGGCTGCCGCGTCCTACCATATCACACGGCATACCATGTACTTTTATAACGGGTCGGTCATCAAATTCGGGCATTATTCCGGCAGCAGCTCCGAGGCGGAATATCAGGGGCAGGAGTACGACTGGATTTTCCTCGACGAGGCCACGCAGTTCACCGAGCGGGAGTTCCGGTTTTTGGGGAGCCTTTTACGCGGTGTGAACGATTTCCCCAAACGCTTTTACCTGACGTGCAATCCCGGCGGCATCGGCCACGGTTGGGTTAAGCGGCTCTTTATCGACAGACATTACGTGACGGACCGGACAAATCCCGAGGAGAACGAAAACCCGGCAGATTACAGCTTTATCCCCGCCACGGTGGAAGACAATGTCTATCTCATGAAGGCGTCGCCGTCGTACGTTCAAATGCTGTCGGGTCTGCCGGAGAGCATCCGCCGGGCCCACCGGTACGGCGACTGGAATGCCCTGGCCGGTACATATTTTCCGGAGTTCGACGCAAAAAGGCATGTGGTCCGGCCATTTCAAATCCCAGGCCACTGGATGCGCTACCGGGCCTTCGACTACGGGCTGGACATGCTGGCCTGCCTGTGGTTTGCCCAGGACGAGAGCGGGCGGAGCTACCTGTACCGGGAGCTGAAGGTCCCGAACCTGATCGTCTCCGGGGCGGCGCGGATGATCCTTTCCCATACGCTGCCGGAGGAGCCGGTCGGCATTACCTTTGCGCCGCCGGACATGTGGAGCCGCCAGAAGGACACGGGCAGAACGATGGCCGAAATTTTTATGACAAGCGGCGTACCCATCGTGAAGGCGGACAGCGGCCGCGTCCGGGGCTGGCTGCAGGTCAAGGAGGCGCTGGCGCCCCGCGCCGACGGGAAACCGTCGCTTCTGTTATTTTCGAGCTGTACCGGGACTATCCGAGACCTGGAAGCCATCCTGGCCGACGATAAAGACCCCAACGACTGCGCCGTCGAGCCCCACGAGTTTACCCACACCACCGACGCCCTCCGCTACTACTGCGCCGCCCGCACCCTTAAAACAGACCGCCCCGCTGAACCCGCTTACCCCGACGAAGAGGACGGCGAGGACTACGAGACGTTCATGACGGGAGGAGCGGCGGGCAGGGGATATTTGGAGTATTAAAAAGCAGGAGAACCGTCCCTCTGTTTTATTGTTTTTTTCGATATTGAATTCTGGGCGCTGTGAATGTAGAATGCTATGCGAGGGGGAATGCATATGAACAAGAACGGGTTTGACAACTATAAATATCTGGCGCTGCAGTCGGAGCATATCCGGGATCGGATTTCGCGCTTCGGCGGGAAGCTTTATCTGGAATTCGGCGGGAAGCTTTTTGACGATCATCACGCGTCCAGGGTCCTGCCGGGATTTCTGCCGGATTCAAAAATTAATATGCTTTTAAAGCTGAAGGAGCAGGCCGAAATCGTGGTGGCCATCAACGCGTCTGATATTCAGAAAAGCAAGCTGCGCGGTGATCTGGGCATTCCGTATGAGCAGGAGGTTCTGCGCCTGATCGACGCCTTCTGCGAAAGCGGCCTTTTTGTCAGCAGCGTCGTCATTACGCAGTACAACAACCAGCCGGACGCGCAGACGTTTGAGAAGCGGCTGGAAGAGCTGGGCGTCAAGGTTTACAGGCATTACCCCATTCCCGGTTATCCGAGGGACGTAGCCCGCATCATCTCCGACCAGGGCTACGGCATGAACGATTACGTAGAGACCGAAAGGCCGCTCATCGTCGTGACCGGCCCGGGCCCCGGGAGCGGAAAAATGGCCGTCTGCCTGAGCCAGCTGTACAACGAGAACCAGCGGGGCATCAAGGCCGGCTACGCGAAGTTTGAAACATTCCCCGTCTGGAACCTCCCGCTGAAGCACCCGGTCAACCTGGCCTATGAGGCGGCGACGGCGGACCTGAACGATATCAACATGATCGACCCGTTCCATCTGGAGGCTTACGGCGTCACCACGGTCAATTATAACCGCGACGTTGAAATTTTCCCTGTATTAAAAACAATGTTTACGGAAATCTACGGCGCGTCGCCATACAATTCGCCCACCGATATGGGCGTCAATATGGCGGGGTACTGTATTACGGACAACGATACGGTGGAGATCGCCGCCTGCAGCGAGATCATTCGCCGGTATTACAACACCCTGTGCGCCAAAATCAAGGGCGTGGCCTCCAATGAGGAAATTTTTAAGATTGAGCTGATCATGAAGCAGCTCTCGATTTCATCCATTGACCGGCCCGTCATCGCGGCGGCCCTTGAAAAAGAGGAGCAGACGGGGCTGCCCGCGGCGGCACTGGAGCTGCCGGACGGGCGCATCGTCACGGGAAAAACCTCCTCGCTCCTTGGCGCGTCCGCCGCGCTGATCCTGAATGCCGTGAAGGCGGTGGGCGGCATCAGCGACGGGCTGCACCTCATATCCCCGGTCATTATCGAGCCCATACAGGACCTGAAGGTCAATCACCTGGGGAACCACAACCCGCGGCTGCACATGGATGAGCTTTTGGTGGCGCTGTCCATCTGCGCCGCCACCAACCCGACGGCGGAGCTCGCCATGCAGCAGCTTCAGAACCTGCGCGGGTGCGAGGCCCATTCCACCGTGATTTTGTCCCAGGTGGACGAAAACGTCTTCCGGAAGCTGGGTATCAATCTGACCTGTGAGCCGAAATATCAGACCCAGAAGCTGTATCATAAGTAGACGCGGCGCCAATTATACAAAATATACGGATCAACATACGGAGGCTGGAAAAGTGAAGATCGTGATTGCCGGCGGAGGAAAAGTCGGCGGCGTATTATGCAAGGATCTGTCCGGTGAAAACCATGATGTGGTTATTATTGACAGGGACCCGAAGGTGGTTGAGAGCCTGGTCGGCCTGTCGGACATCGCCGGCTTCGTCGGCAACGGCGCCAATCCCGAGCTGCTGAAGGAAGCGGGCGTATCCGATAGCGATGTGTTTATCGCTGTGACGGAATCGGACGAGATCAATATTATCGCGTCGATTGTAGCCCACAAGCTGGGCGCCCATGAGGTGCTCTCGCGTGTCCGGAACCCGGAGTATTCCAACCAGCTGAGCTTTGTCCAGGAGAATCTGGGCATTTCCATGATGATCAACCCCGAGATGGAAGCAGCGCAGACGATCCTGAACAGCATCCGTTTCCCGTCGGCGCTCAGCATTGAGGCGTTTGCCAACGGGCGGGTCCGGATGGTCGAGGTCCGGGTCTCGCCGGGCAGCCAGATGGTTGGGATGCAGCTGTCCAGATTTCGTGAAGCGTTCGGCAAGGTTCTTGTCTGTATCGTCCAGCGGGGAGACGAGATATACATACCCGACGGAAGCTTTGTCCTGCGGGAAGACGATCTGCTGCATGTGACCGGCCCGTTTCAGAACCTGCCAGCCATCTGCAAGGTCGCAGGCTGCTTTACTCGAAAAATACGCTCGGTCATGATCATCGGCGGCAGCAATATTGCCCGGTATCTGCTGCGCATTCTTGACCGCGCCGGGATGGATATCTGCGTCATCGAGCGGGACAGGGCCATCGCCGAGTCTCTGGCGGGCGAATTCAGCGGTGTCAAGGTCATTATCGGCGACGGAACCGATCAATCCCTGCTGGAAGAGCAGCATATAGAGAGCTACGATTGCCTGATCGCCCTGACCGGCATTGACGAGGAGAACCTGATTACCTCCCTCTATGCCGCCAAGAAAAAAGTGCCAAAGATTGTAACAAAGGTCAACAGGACGCAGCTGCTCCACGTGCTGGGCGATACAAGGCTGCAGACGATCGTCACGCCGAAGCGGCTTGTGGCCGATAAGATCATCCGCTTCATCCGCGCCATGAGCGCCACGCTGGACTCAAAGCTCGAGGCGATGTACCGCATTGCCGACGACCGCGCCGAGGTGCTTCAGTTCGAGGTGATGAGAAGCAGCGCCGTTGTCGCCACGCCCCTTAAAAAACTGCCCCTGAAGAAAAATATCCTGATTGCCTATATCGTCCGCGGCGACGAGCTGATCTATCCGGGCGGCGACGATATGATTTTTCCGGGGGACCACGTGATCGCAGTGACATTCGAGCACGACTTCGACGAGGTGGACGATTTGCTGACAGACGAGGCCAGAAAATGAATAAGGGAATTGTCCGCTATGTCCTGGGGCGTATGATGCTGGTGGAGGCCGGGCTGCTGGTGTTCCCCCTGATCGTCGGCCTTATATACGGCGAGAGCTTCCGCACCGTC
>JAAYBH010000257.1 GCA_012718935.1 Clostridiales bacterium | reverse complement strand
TCCTATAAAACTGTTACGCGCCCAGATATGCGGCCTTGACGGCTTCGTTTTTAAGAAGCTCTTTGCCGGGCCCGGAGAGGGTAATGCGACCCGTTTCCATGACATAGCCGACGTCCGCCATCTGGAGAGCCATATTGGCGTTCTGCTCAATCAAAAGGATCGTGATACCCTGCCGGTTGACCTCACGGATCATATCGAAGATATCCCGGACGACGAGGGGCGCAAGGCCCAGCGACGGCTCATCCATCATCATCAGCCTGGGACGGGACATGAGCGCACGGCCTACCGCCAGCATTTGCTGCTCACCGCCGGACAGCGTGCCGCCCAGCTGCCAGGAGCGTTCCTTCAGGCGCGGGAAGAGGCTGTAGACCCGCTCGATATCGTCATCCAGCTTATCCTTACGGAGATATGCCCCTATTTTGAGATTCTCGCATACCGTCAGGTCCGGAAAAATCTTTCTGCCCTCGGGAACCATGGTGATGCCGCGGGAAACAAGCGCTTCCGGCGTTTTGCCGGTGATGTTCTCGCCGAGGTACTCGATTGTTCCGCTGCCGGCTTTCACAAGACCGGCGATGGTGCGCAGCGTTGTGCTTTTGCCCGCGCCGTTGGCGCCGATGAGCGTCACAATTGATTTTTCAGGCACCTCGAATGTGATGCCCTTCACGGCTTCGATGCCGCCGTAATTCACCTTCAGGTCCGTAACTTTAAGCATCCTCGACCACCCCCAGATATGCGTCGATGACGCGCTTGTTTTTTTGGACCTCCTCCGGTGTGCCGTGGGCGATGAGCTTGCCGAAGTCCTGAACGTAGATGCGGTCGGATATCCGCATGACAAGGTCCATGTGGTGCTCGATCAGCAGGATCGTCAGCCGGTATTTATCCCTGATCTGAATGATAAACTGGGCCAATTCCTGCGTCTCCTGCGGATTCATACCGGCAGCCGGCTCGTCCAGAAGCAGGAGCTTCGGGCTTGTCGCCAGCGCTCTGGAAATCTCCAGACGGCGCTGCAGGCCGTATGGCAGGCTGGTGGCCAGCTCGTCCTTCATCGGCAGAAGTGACTGCTCCTCCAGCAGGGCGAGACACTCGTCCCTGGCGCGCTTCTCCTCACCGTAATTCAGACGGAAGGTGGCGGAGAATATATTCTGCCTGGCGCGCAAATGCTTGGCAACCAGGACATTCTCAAAAACGGTCATGCTTTTAAACAGCCGGATATTCTGGAAGGTCCGCGCGATGCCCAGCTGCGTAATCCTGTCGGGTGTCGGGCTGACGACCTTCCTGTAAAGGCCGTTGTTTTCGCCGGCATACAGCTTTTTCATTTTACCCTGGGGATGATTCGAGACGATGGTATCGCCGTAATAGCTGACGCAGCCGTTGGTCGGCTCGTAAACGCCTGTAATGCAGTTGAAGGTCGTCGTTTTACCGGCGCCGTTCGGCCCGATCAGCGCCACGATTTCGCCCTCGTTGACATCGATGGAGAGGTTGTTGACCGCGATGACGCCGCCAAACTGCATCGTCATATTTTCGATGTGCAGCACATTCATTGAACAACCTCCTCCTTCTTTTTGCCGAAGCGTTTGTGAAAAAACTGCCGTATATTGCCGAAAGCGGTGTAGGAGAGCTCCTTGTCACCCATTATACCCCGCCTGTATAATAAAACGACGATCATGATGATGACCGAAAAGACAACCTTCCTGAAGCCGGAGGATAAAAGGGGTACCTTGAAGGCGCCGATATATGTTTCCGCGTCCAAAAACCGAAGCCACCACTCGCTGGCCGCGATGAAGAGGAAGGACGACAGGACGCTGCCCGTCACGGAGCCGAGGCCCCCGATGACGACAATGAGAAGGATCTCATACGTCATGGCGGATTTAAAAGCGCTGGCCTGAACAGTTGTCTGGTACATGGCCAGCAGCGCGCCACCCACACCCGCGAAGAAGGAGCTGATGGTGAACGACATCTGCTTGTGTCTGGCGAGATTGATACCCATGGCCTCCGCGGCGATCTCGTCGTCCCTGATGGCCTTAAAGGCACGCCCGTAAGAGGAGTGAATCAGCAGCATAATCAGTGCGATGCAGATACCCGCGACAAAAAACGGGAAGAGAACCGAGTCGAAGGTCGGAAATTTCTTGAGTAGATTGGAGCCGTTCGTCACGGGCCCCAGCGCGTCCCACTGGAAAAAGGCGCGAATGATCTCGGCAAAGCCCAGGGTGGCAATGGCCAGATAATCGCTCTTCAGCCTCAGGACGGGGAGGCCGATGAGAAACGCAAAAAGCGCGGCGGCCAGGCCGGCCATGAGCAGGGCGACAAAGACAGGGACGGTAAATCCGATAATGCCGCCGTCGAAGTACTGATAAACTGCCAGCCGTTCTGTCAGGGGAATCGTAAAAATTGCGTATGTATAAGCACCGATCAGCATAAAGCCCGCCTGACCAAGCGAAAACAGGCCTGTAAAGCCGTTGAGGAGATTCATGGAAACGGCGACAAGCGCATAGATGGCGCCTTTTTTCAGAACAACGAACAGCATGGAGCCTACCGGCATCACCTGCTCGAGAATTGTCACAATGATGAAGATGGCGGCGATAAGGGCGGCTGTTATGATCATGTTTTTCTTGTTTTTCATAGCGTTACCCTAAACCTTATCCGTCTGTTTTTCGCCGAAGAGCCCCGTAGGCTTGGCGACTAGAATGATGATCAGCAGCGCGAATGTGAAAGCATCCGAAAAGGTCGTCAGCTTGAGTGCTTTCAGGATATTTTCACTGATACCGATGATGAACGCGCCGAGGACGGCACCGGGGATACTTCCGATACCGCCGAACACGGCGGCGACAAAAGCCTTCAGCCCGGGCATGGCGCCGGCTGTCGGCGTGACGGTGGAATAATTGGTAAAATAGAGCAAGGAACCTACAGCGGCCAGAAACGAGCCGATGACAAACGTCGTGCTGATGACAGAGTTGATTTTAATTCCCATCAGCTGGCTCGTCTCAAAATCCCTGGATACGGCGCGCATGGCCATACCGACCTTCGTGTATCTGATGAGCATGACAAGCCCGAAAACGAGAGCAATGGTGAGAAGGGGTGTCACAACCGTGACGACGCTTGTTGTCGACGTACCGATAGTGATCGAATCACTGATCCACGGGATCGACGGGTATTGCTTCGCGAGGCCGCTCGTCATGTACCAGGCACAATTTTGCAGAAGATATGAGACGCCGATGGCGCTGATCATGATGGACATACGCGGCGCCGAGCGCAGCGGCTTATAGGCGATACGCTCGATCGCAAAGCCGAGGAATACCGTGATGATGATCATAAGGGGAATGGAGATATAGATCGGCGTCGTCGCCGACAGATAAACCATTATAAATCCGGCGATCATAAAAATATCACCATGGGCGAAATTGATAAGTCTCAGAATTCCGTACACCATCGTATATCCGATAGCGATCAGCGCGTACTGGCCGCCGACAGATATTCCAGCCAGCAGATATGGCAGATTGGCATTGATAAAGTCCATAATGGAACCTCCGATTGATAGCTTGTCCGGGGATAAATCCATATGTAGCAGGCGGCTGTTCTTTTGCAGAGGCCCCTGGAAGTCAGTGTCTTACGTAATGTGGCGGGGGCGCGAAGCCCCCGCCGTTGATTGGGTTCCATAGAAGGTTTATTTAACGTCCTGGATTGCCTCAAACTTCCATGTTCCGTCAGCCGTGTTGACGCTCTTGATGAATGCCACGCTGCGGATGGCGTCGCCGTTATCGTCAAACATGATCTCGCCCGTCACGCCGGTATAAGTGGTGGAGGGCAGAGCCTTCAGGATAGCTGCAGAGTCGGCGCTACCGGCCTTTTTGATTGCCTCGAGAGCCGTGAAGTACGCGTCGTAACCCAGCGCGGAAACAGCCGCGACGATGTCGTTGCCGCCGTTATTCGTTTTCTTGTCGGCGTTTTTATTGAGCCAGGCCTTGAATTCGGTGACAAACTTGGAGCCCGCGGCGGACTTGTCACCCTCGTCAAAGAAGGTGGAGACAGCAACGGTCAGCGAGGAGCCCTTGGCCGCTTCCAGAATAACCGAGCTGTCCCATGTGTCGCCGGCCAGAAGCGGCATTGTGATGCCCTGCTTCGAGGCCTGGCCAATGATCAGGGAAGCGGCTTCCGTGGAGGTTGGAGAAAAGATGACATCGGCATTTGCGTTGACGGCATTCTGTAAAAACGCGGTGAAGTCGCTGTTGCCCTCCTGGAAGGATTCCTCGACAACAGTGCCGCCGAGCTTTTCAAAGGCTTCCTTAAAGTACTTTCCAAGGCCGACGGAGTAGTCGTCACCGAGCTTCGTCAGGACATATGCCGTCTTCGCAGCGAACTGATCGACGGCGTAATTGGCAAGGACCGTACCCTGGAAGGGATCAAGGTAGCAAATGCGGAAATAATGCTCATTGCCCAGCGTGACCTGCGGATTGGTGCAGGAAATGCCAATGGCGGGCAGGCCGGCTTTTCCGAAGACATCGCTGGCCGCGATGGAGACGCCGGAGCCATATGAACCGAGTACAAGCTTGCAGCCGCCGCTTACAAGCGTCTGGGCAGCCGTCGGCGCCTTGTCGTTGGAGGACTCGTTGTCGACGATCTGGAGCTCGACCTTGTATGTCTTGCCGCCGATTTCAACGGTGGGGACCTGAGAATTAGCAAACTGGACGCCGAGGACCTCCTGCTTGCCGCCGGCGCCGTTATCGCCCGAAGAGGGCTCGAATACGCCGATTTTTATTGTGTCGCCGCCGGTTTTACCGCAGCCTGTGAGGAGCAGCGCGCCCATGCACAGAACCAGAACGATGGCCAATA
>JAAYBH010000256.1 GCA_012718935.1 Clostridiales bacterium | reverse complement strand
CCCCATATCGAATCCGCGAAGCTGGACGCCTTGTCCGCGCAAAGTGACCTCGTCGTCATGACGTCGCTTTACGTTCATCTGCTGGACCAGTTCAGCTGGGGTATGATATCGCCGGAGGATGCGCGTAAGGCTGCCGGGAAGTTTCTTAGTGACTTTGGGATTGATATCGATCTGTTGGGCTGCCCGGAAAACGCATCCCCGATGGACAGGCTTCTGATCTCATATAAATTGGGGCTTATGCGGCTCCTTTAGCTGCCATGTTTCTGTTTTAAGAACCGGGTCTGCGGCGCTCGTCGCCGTTTACCCGGTTTTTATGCTTTACTTTTGAGGTTCAAATATAGGGAAGTTGTTCTTGTTTTAACATATATTTACTGATATACTTTCATTGCCGGGAATCAGATGTTTTAATAATTGTTGAGGTGAGACTTAAGCCCTCAGGGGCCGGGTGTGTATATGCTTGACGCTCTATCGTTTATTTTCACCGTATTCATACTGCTCGGGCTGGCCGTCCCGCTGCTTGACGTTCTGCTGGGCGTCTTTGGTTCCATTCTGAATGTCGACATTGAGATTGGCGGCCACCACCTGGGTGACATGCTTGATTTCAGCGGAAGCGAAGCCGGCGGAGACGCGGGCACTGTCCTGCCTTTTAATTTGATGTGCCTCTGCTTTGCCATGGTTGTTTTCGGGGCGCTCGGCAGACTCACGCTGTCCCTTATGAGCAGTACCTTTGCGATTATCCTGTGCCTGCTCGGTCTTCTCGCCGTTTCTGCCGGTGCGTACCTGGCAGTCTTTAACTTTATAGTCAAGCCGCTGCGGAAAAACAATCCAAAAGCCATTGGGGAATGGGATCTGTTTGCGGCTCGGGGGCATCTTATCCTGCGCATCACGAAAGACAGCCCCGGCGCCGTTTCGCTCAAAGATAATACCGGCGCAAGTATTTCGTACAGAGCAGACGCCAGGGAGGATATCCTTGAAAGATGGGACGGTATCATTCCGCAGGGCACCCAGGTTGTCGTGACAGATGTTGATACGATAAGCAAAACCGTTTATGTCCGGCCGCTCGATACGCTTGAAAACCTTAAGCTTAAAAGGCAATAACAATAAAAAATAAGGAGAATCAACATGCCATACTTTTTCAGTACCGCAACGGGCGTGGTCGTTCTGATCATCGCAGCCCTCCTGATCGTCATCATCGCCATCCTCAGCACGTGGAAGAAGATCCCCTCGGATAAGGCTGCCGTCATTGTCGGCCTCGGCGCGCCGAAGGTCGTTACCGGCGGCGGTACGGTACTGATCCCAATCGTTCAGCGCATGGATGTCATCACTCTTGAAAACATCATGTTTGACGTCGAAATCAAACAGACAAAAACTGCTTTGGGCGTGCCGATCAATGCGCAGGGCGTTGTGGTGCTGAAGGTTAAAAACGATGAGGCGAGTATTCTCGCGGCCGTCCAGCAGTTTAATTACAAGGACGAGAATAAAACGGTTGAAACAATCCGTATCCAGGCTTCCGAGGTCTGTAAGGGCAAGCTGCGTGAGATCGTCTCTTCGATGAGCGTCGAGGACATTTACGGTGACCGCGAGAGCTTTGCCTCCAAGGTGCAGTCGATCGCCGGCACGGAGCTCGGCGAGATGGGACTGGAGCTGAAAACGTTTACGATCAATGACATCACGGACGACGAGGGGTATATCGAGGCCCTGGGCAAGGAGCAAATCGCCAAGGTCAAGTCGACGGCAGCGATCGCCGAAGCGGAAGCCGCAAAGGAACGCGAGATACGCACAGCCGATGCGATGCGGGAGCAGCAGATCAAAACGGCTGAAGCACGCAGGATGGGTAAGCAGGCGGAGCTTGAGGCCGAGACGCAAATTGCCGAGTCTGAGAAAAACAAGCAGCTGAAGGTGCTCGCTTATCAGAAGGAACAGGAAACTCAGAAGGCTGTGTCCGACGCCGCTTATAAAATCCAGTCGAATATCACAATGAAGGACATCAAGAACACCGAGATGGATGCCGCTGTTCTTGAGGAGCAGCGCAGAAAAGAGGTTACCGAGGCTCAGGTACAGGTGCAGATCGTCGCCGAGCAGAAGAGCATTGAGCTCGCCGAGAAAAAAGCCCAGCGCGCCGAAGCCGAGCTTATGGCAACGGTCGTTAAACCCGCGGAAGCCGAAAAGCAGCGTCTCGAGCTGGAATCCGAGGCCAAAAAATTCCAGCAGGTGCAAAAAGCCGAGGCCGACGCCGAGGCAAAGAAGCT
>JAAYBH010000255.1 GCA_012718935.1 Clostridiales bacterium | reverse complement strand
TTTCTCCAGAAGGCTGTCAACCGGATGATACCTGGTACGCAACCGGATATCATGGTTCCCGGGTAGGGACCGACCCCCGTGTCGGTCCTGATTTCGGGCGGACACAGGGGTCCGCCCCTACAATTTACCATGCTTTTCGGCTATGAGAGTAAATTCCCCGGGGAGTTTGGGATTTGTCCAGGCGGGGTGTTCGTCGAAGCCGGTGATTCTGAATCCGGCGCTTAACGCCGCGTTGATAATGTCGCTGAGGGTGTGACCGCGGATGAGGCATTTGGGAAAGCTGCTGCGCTTTTCCTCATCGTAAAACTGTGCGTGAGCCATCTCTACCTCTTTGATGCCGGAATCGAAATAGTCGGGTACGGTTATTTCCGCAGGGCGTTCTTCGCGTCCCCAAAAACCGAGAACATTCATTATCTTATTGAGGGGATGAAAGTCGCTGCAAAGCATCCGGCCGCCGTCCTTGAGCAGGGCGCGCATCACTACGCGTCATACTCCCATGCCAGCTTGTTTTGTTCGATGTAGTTTTCCATAATGCCACCTTTCTCCGTTATTGGCGCGGCGCAGGGCGGAATGGGACGCTGAGGACAGCATCCCCAACATGGGTTACAATGTAATGCAGACGGGATAGGCAAGAGCAGAGCTCTTACCCTGCATATTCAACAGATAATAGAGCGCGCTTGGGAAAATCAGGTGGATGAGCAGAGGGAGAATGACAAGGAATACCATGCGACGGTGCCAGGGAAGTTTGCCGATAACAGGTCCAATATATCCCAGCTTAGAATAACCCAAAGAAAGAGGCGTCGTCAACTGGAAATGACGAGAAAAAGCAGGGCATTGCATTTTTGATGCAATACCCTGTTTTCTGCGTTTCAGCGGGAGCGAGCCCCCGCCCTGCGGTCAGTATAAACGGCTTACATGCCGGCCAGCTTGAGGATATCGGGGACCTTGGATTCCCAGCCGAGGGCCATGATGTGGACGCCCTGGCAGTAAGCTTTGCATTCTTTTATGATGCGGGCGGAAATTTCGACGCCGGTGATGCCGGCCTTTGTCTTTTCCTTGTCGGCCTGGAGCTCGGCGATCATGGAATCGGGGACGCTGATGCCGGCCACGTTGGCGTTCATGTACTTGGCCATGCCCGCGTTTTTCGGGATGACGATGCCCAGCTGGACGGGCACGCCGAACTGTTTGGCTTTCTCCATGAACTTGATGAATTTTTCGGGCTCGTAGACGGCCTGGGTTTGGAAATACTCGGCACCGGCCTTGACCTTGGCTTCCATCTTCGCCAGCTGGACGTCAACGGAGTCACTGCAGGGAGAAACGACGGCGCCCTTGGAGAACTTCGGCGGCTCGCCGTCCAGGGCGTTGCCGGCCATATCCTCA
The DNA here is from genome assembly GCA_012718935.1 of Clostridiales bacterium. Lineage (GTDB taxonomy): Bacteria > Bacillota > Clostridia > Oscillospirales > Oscillospiraceae > Sporobacter. Next base: position 26,413 of record JAAYBH010000255.1, on the reverse strand, counting down.
CCGGATTCCATCTTCTTCACCAGGTGCAGAAGGGATACGGAGTCCAGGTCGAAGACGGGCTTGGCCTGGGGGTTGTCGCCCAGTGTCGTGTGGTCGCCGGTGAGGCAGAGGAGGTTATCGATGCCGAACAGCGCGGCGCTCAATATGTCGGACTGGAGGGCGATGCGGTTCCTGTCGCGGCAGGTCATCTGGAAAATGGGGTTGAGGCCCCTGTTCTTCAGAGCGATGCAGGTGGCCAGAGAGCCCAGGCGCATGACGGAGGACTGGTTGTCCGTGACGTTGACGGCGTGGACCCGGCCTTTTAAGTATTCGTCCACCTCGTGGAGCAGATGGTCAATGTGATATCCCTTCGGGGGGCCAACTTCCGCCGTGACTACAAACTCGCCACGCTGAAATAAATCGGTAAGTCTCATTTTAAATCGCTCCTTCTCTTAATTGTCTTCGGAAACCATGTCGGGATGGTTGTAGTTGCGTACTTTTGCGGGATATTTGAGCGTATCGAGCTTGTTTAATTTTTCAAGCTTCCGGTAGATCCGTTCCCAGCCGCAGTCCATATCCTTGTCGACCTCGCATTTGCCGTTTTTGCTGCCGCCGCACTGGCCGTTGACGAGGCTCTTGGAGCAGGCCGTAATCGGACAGATGCCGCCGGTATAGTTGAGGTAGCACTCCCCGCAGCGGCCGCAGTCGAATTCCAAAGGCGTGACGCCCTGGAAGCCCGGCAGCGGCAGGGTGTCGCAGCCGGCGAAGACTTTCTTGTCTTCAAGGAAGCTTGCCACCGTCTGCACGCCGACACCGCAGGAGAAGACGAGCACCGTATCGGCGTCGGCAATCTTATCCATGTGCTTTTTCAGCTGCAGGCACTGGTGGTCTGGATTGCATATGTAGTCGGTTGTAACAACCGTCGTCACGTTTCCGTTTGCCGCCAGCTCCTTCTGAAGCTCTTCGGCCTCGTGCTCGGGGAAATAGACCTCCTTGCAGCCGTGGCAGTTGATGATGACGACTTTCCCTTTTACGAGGGCTTCAATCGCTTCTTTTGATTTAAGTTGGGTAATGAGCATTTTATTTACCCTCCCTTATGGCTTGTTTGCCGATTTTGATCATGCGGACGATCGGAATCTTTGAGGAGCAGATGGTTTCGCAGCACTTGCATTCAATGCAGTCCATGACGCACTGGTCCTTGAAGCCCTGCCAGTCGGCTGTCCCGGCGTATTTTGTGAAATACAGGGGTTTGAGCTCCATGGGGCAGACATCGGCGCAGCGGCCGCATCTGATACAGTTGGCTGGCTCGGTGACGATCGTCTCCACGGCGATGAGGCCGTTGGTGCCCTTGATGACCGGCACGTTCAGATCACACAGCTCGAAGCCCATCTGGGGGCCGCCCATTTTGATCGTCACGTCGCCGCCGGTGACTGTGTCACTTGTGACCGTGTCACTTGTGACCGCGTCACTTGTGACCGTGTCACTTGTGACCGTGTCACTTGTGACGCCGCCGCAGTAATCGATGATCTCCTTGACGGAGGTGCCGATTTTGACAAGGTAATTGCCCGGTTTCCTCAACCGCTCGCCGGTGACCGTCACGGCGCGCTCAACAAGGGGCAGGCCCTTCTGGATGGCGTCGGAGATCGCCTTCACGGTGGAAATGTTGCTGACAATGGCGCCCACATCGGCCGGCAGGCCGCCGGAGGGCACCTGACGTCCAAGGACGCGCTTGATAAGCATTTTCTCGGCGCCCTGGGGGTATTTCGTTTTTGCCACGACGACCTCCATATTGGAGATATCCGCGGTTTTGGCACGCATGATCTCAATGGCGTCGGGCTTGTTGTCCTCGATGGCAATAATGCCGGTTGAAGCGCCGGAGGCTTTCAAAATGGCTTTCAGTCCGAAAATGATATCGTCGGCGTACTCCACCATAACCCGGTGGTCCGCCGTCAGGAGCGGCTCGCATTCGCAGCCGTTTAAGAGCACCGTATCGACAGGCTTCGGGGGCTTGATTTTTACGGCGGTCGGGAAGCCCGCACCGCCCATGCCGACGATACCCTTTTCACGGGTGATGGCGACAATATCGTCGGGTGTCAGGCTGTCGAGATCACCGGCGGGCTTCACGGACTCGTGGAGCGTGTTCTTGCCGTCGGACGCGATGACGACGGACATGACCTGTGCGCCTGAGATCGGATGGAGCCGCGGCTCGACGGCCGTTACCGTACCGCTGACGCTGGAATGGATCGTGCCGCTGATAAAGCCCTTGGCTTCGCCGATCTTCTGACCCATATCCACGTGCTGCCCGGCTTCCACAACCGGGTCTGCCGGCGCGCCGGCGTGCTGGGACAGCGGAATAACGACGGTATCCGGCTCCGGGAACCTGACGAGCGGCATATGCTCCGTGAATTCCTTGCGCTCGGAGGGATGAATGCCGCCGTAGTAACCCTCAAACCGGCTCTCGCGGACGGATTTGACGTACTCGCTGATTTTCTTGTAATTGATTTTGGAATAATCCCGGAGCTGTACTGGCTGGTTCAGCAAATCCTCAAGACGCCCCAGTTTCTCCATCTTGTGATAAATTTTCTGCCAAGCGCAGTCCTGCGTCTTATCAACCTCGCATTTGCCGTTTTTCGCGCCGCCGCATTGGCCGTTGGTGAGGCTCTTTGCGCAGTCGACGATGGGGCAGATACCGCCGGTGAGGTTTAAATAGCACTGGCCGCAGGCGTCGCATTTCGTCGCCGTCAGCGCCATGCCGTGGTTGCCCCTGTAGGAAATGGAATCGCTGGCGGCGTAAACAGGCTTATCAAGCAAATCCGCCACCGTCTGAATACCGAGACCGCAGGAAATGACAAAGACGTTTTCCGCTTCCTCCGGTAAAACGGCCTGGAGCTGCTTGGCCGTCGTCGTCTTGTTGCAGAGGAAATCGATCCTTGCCGTACCGACGGGTGTTTTTCCCTGTTCGGCGGCCAGCTGCTCAAACTGGCCGATTTCCGGCTCGTCACAGATTTCAAATTCCTTGAAGCATTTGTTGCAGGCGACGACAAACAGTTTGTCCTTATCCGCAAGGAACGGGGACAGCTCTTCCTTTCTCTTTAGCTTAAACTTGGTGTAATCCTCCAAATCCAGTCTCCCCCCTAAAAATTAAGTAAACGTTGAAAAACAGCGGCTTGTGCGAATTTACGCACAAGTATATGTTATGAGCATAAAAAAAGTTATAACATATAACAATGCGTTTTTCTAGCCATATTTCATGATTTATTATAACATATAACCTTTTCATTTTTAGATTAAATGTTATAATGGTAATAATTTTGTATGCTCTATACAAAAAATGACTGGAGGATCATAAGGTGACAAGTATAAAGGAAGTCCTCGATTTCTGCAAAAATAACGCGGTAAAGATGATCGACTTTAAAATGATCGATATCGGCGGCCGTTGGCGTCATGTGACGATTCCGGTTGACAGGCTTAATGATGATGTCATGACATACGGTATTGGTTTTGACGGTTCCAATTACGGCTACGCCAAGGTCGAGAAAAGCGATATGGTGTTCATCCCCGACCTCTCCAGTGCCAGAATTGATCCCTTTGTTGAGACGACAACGCTGTCCATGATCGGGAATGTGCTTGTTATCGACACGGACGGGAACAAGCCTTTTGATCAGTATCCGCGGAATGTGGCCCTGCGTGCGGAGGAGTATCTGCGCGAAACAAGGATCGCCGATTCCATGATTATAGGTCCAGAGTTTGAGTTCCATGTCTTGGATCATGTCAGCTATAGGTGCAGCCCGAACAATGTCTCTTTCACGCTGGACACATCACAGGCAGAGTGGAACAGCGGACGCGACGACTATATGAACTCAGGCTATCATATACCCTTGAAGGGCGGATATCATATCACCCCGCCCCATGATATCACATATAATCTGCGCAGTAAAATGTGCCTCCTGCTTGAGGAATGGGGAGTAAAGGTCAAATATCATCATCATGAGGTCGGCGGTCCCGGGCAGCTTGAAATTGAGGTCGAGCTGGGGCAAATGACTGAAATGGCCGATAAGACAATGATCATCAAGTACGTCGTAAAAAATGCGGCGGTCGCGGATAACAAGACGGCAACTTTCATGCCCAAGCCGATTTTCTCGGAGGCCGGAAATGGCATGCATGTTCATATGCTGCTGATGAAGGAAGGAAAGCCCGTCTTTTACGATGAAAACGGATATTCGGGGCTCAGCCGGGAAGCGCATTGGTTTATCGGCGGCCTTTTAAAGCACGCCAGATCTCTCTGTGCCATTACAAATCCCTCAACAAACTCGTTTAAGAGGCTTGTGCCCGGCTTCGAAGCGCCCGTCACAATAGGTTACGCCACATCAAACAGAAGTGCCGTCATCCGCATTCCGGCTTACGCAAAGTCTCCCGAAGCAAAACGGTTTGAATTGAGAAATCCAGACGCGACCTGCAATCCCTATTATGCGTACGCTGCGATCCTGATGGCAGGCATTGACGGTATTCTGAGCAAAACAGACCCCCATGAAAACGGCTGGGGGCCGTATGACTATAACCTGTACAATCTGTCGGAGGAAGAAAAAAAGAACGTTTCTTCCCTCCCCAAGTCATTGGACGAAGCTCTTGACGCGCTTGAAAACGATTATGAATACCTGATCCGGGGAGACGTATTCCCGAAGAGCCTTCTGGACCGTTGGATAAAAATGAAGCGGGCAGAAGCCGAATCGATCAACAGGATTCCGCATCCGGCCGAGTTCGCGCATTATTACGACCTGTAAAATAACGATGACTGAGAATCCAGGGTATTGCACCATTTTGATGCAATACCCTCATTTATTTAGCAGGCTTTGTATTGACGGTCATTTTCAATGCTGTATAATAAAGGTAAATAAACAAACGGGAGGTACATATGGAGCATTTAACCGGCAAAACGGCGTTTATTACGGGCGGGGCGAGCGGTCTGGGGCTGGGGATTGCCAAAGCCTGCGCCAGGGAGGGCATGAATATCGTCATCGCCGACTTCCGTCAAAAAGCGATCGACGAAGCACTGCAGATTTTCAGAGATAACGGCTGGCCGGCCCACGGGATTGTGCTGGACGTAACGGACCGGGATGGGTATGTGAAGGCGGCTGACGAGGCGGAGGCTAAATTCGGCAAAATCCATGTGCTGGTCAACAACGCCGGTATCGGCATCCGGGAGGGCAAGGTCTGGGAAGACGATGTCAGAGATATCGACCTGGCCATTGACGTTAATTACAGGGGCGTCCTCAACGGCATCATGACGATTGTCCCCCGTATCCTGAAGCACGGCGAAGGCGGCCACGTGGTCAGTACCGCCTCCAAGGCGGCGCTTGTACCCGTTCCGGGCTTTACGCTGTACAACTCACTTAAAATGGCCGTAGTGACGGTGATGGAAACGCTGGCCTGCGACCTTCAGGGGACGGACATCGGCTCCAGCGTCTTCTGCCCCGGGCCGTTTATGACGAATCTTGGCCAGTCCTCAGGCGAGGTCCGCGCCAAACACCTGGGCGTCGAGGTACCGGACTTCGCGCCGCCCCCGCCCTCGAAGGAGGGCGAGGCGCCCCCGTCTCAGGTGGATTTCAGCAAGATCATTAGGGATCCGGATGAGGCCGGCAAACGCGTCGTGCGCGGCATCAAGCGCGGCGACCTGTATATCCTCACCCACTCGGATTTCAAAGGCGGCTGGGATGCCCGCGCCGAAGCTGTCTCCAAGGCGTTCCCCGACGAGCCGGTGAATCCGGACTTCAAAAAAATCTTCAGTATGCTGGCGTATAACCCGGTGTTTGAAAAACAGACCCAGGTCCCGGGGTATCAGCAGTAAATAACGGACAACCACAAACGAGGCTGTCTCAAAGCTGCATCGACACACTGGTCTGTCATCCTGAGCGTCAGCGAAGGATCTCTAGGTAATCTAAAATTGTTGCAACACCATAAGATTACCTGGAGATCCTTCGTCGCCTTGCTCCTCAGGATGACAAACTGTTCAGTGGATGAGGTTTTGAGACTACCTCGTTTGACTTATAATGTTTAGTTCTTAATATGATCCAAGTCCAGTCCGAAGTGCTTTTTCAGCAGCTCATTAAACTCCGTGTCGCCTGAAATCGGCTGTTCGGACACCCGGCCGTTTTTAATCACCTTGAAATGCTGATCGGTTAATGTTATGCGGCCCTCTCTGGTGGGCATTGTACAGAATTTCATTTTTTTGAAAAAGGATTCAGGATGCGTCGCCGTAAAGTGGTTGGATATGATGTAATCGAAAGGAGAGCATTCCTGAAGCGTGAAGGCGTACATCGGCTGATAATCGCCGTCTGATTTGCGCTGCAGCATATAGCCGAATGCAGGATCGACGACAAAGCGGTACGTATTGGTAAACTGCCGCTGCTCGATGCCCTCCTCTATTAAGAGCGGTGCGGCGATACCGTCGTTCCCGTACCCCACGTCAACCAGATACCTTTTATCGTCCAGCTCGACCATCAGCACCTGGTGGAGCCTCATGCCCGCCAGCAGATCTGTCACCTTGAAGCCGAGCTCCCGCAGCACAATCGAAAAAAGACCGTTCATCTCAAAGCAATAGCCGCCTCTTCTGTTGACGACCAGCTTATTAAACAAGGCGTCTTTATCCAGTAAAATCGGCTTATGAAGATAGATATCCAGATTTTCAAAGGTGATGTTAAACGTGTGGGCGATGTGCAGCGCGTTTAAAGTCTCAAAGGATACGTCGGTTTTTCCATGATAGTTTATTCTGTTGAAATAAGCGTCCAAGCTGAAGGTTTCTGGAGACATTGATTACCCCCGAAATTATGTATAAGATCTTTTATTCCTTCATAACATAAATTTCGGTCAAAATCAATCAATAGTTACACATTCTTCTCCCGAACCGGCCAGCTCCTCCTGGTCCAGCTTTTTTACGACGCCTGCGTACAGGGTTGTGGAAATAACCAGCGTCAAAGCATCCGCCGCCAGCTGGGTCCAGATAATACCGATCAGGCCAAACAGGCTGTTCATTAAAAACAACAGCGGGATGTTGATGAGACCCTGGCGGCAGGCTGTCAGGATAAGCGACTGCCAGCCCTTTCCCATGGCCTGAAACGTTGTGTTTGTCAAAAAATTCATTTGCATGAGCGGTACGGCGAGACAGGCGATCCGCAAGAACCGCGAACCCATCTCGATGGTTTCCGCATCACTGATAAACAGGCGCAAAAGAGTCGAAGCCAGCAGCTGGAAAACGACGACGCAGAAGGCGGAGAAGCCAAACGACACGAAGCGTCCGAAGCGGCTTACGGATTTCATGCGTTCATAGTTTTTAGCCGAATAGTTGTAGGCAATCAGCGGCAGCATGCCATGGGAGAGGCCCATGCCGACGCTCATCGGTATGACATCGATTTTCTTAACGATGCCGAACGCTGCGACCGGGATGTCCCCGTAAGTCGAGGTCAGCTTATTGATGACGCTGTTAGACAAGCTAGCCAGCAACGTTGCAATACAGGCGGGAAAGCCGATCGACAGGACTTGCCTGACATAATTCCACGGCAGACTGTAGTTTTTTGGTGCGATGGACAGAACCGTACGCCGGCGTATCCGCATGAACGTAATCAAATAATATGTCATGGCCGCGACGTTTGACAGCATCGTCGCAATCGCCGCCCCCTTGACCCCCATGCCGAGAGGGAAAATGAATATCGGGTCCAGAATTATATTTAAAACGCCGCCGGCCGCAATACCGATGCTCGATTCCTTGGCATAACCCACACTGCGCAGAAAATGCCCCATGAGCATGCTGACGATGACCGGTACGCCCCCTACGACGATCACCCAGGTCACATAATCCCGGGCATAGCCGATCGTATTTTCACTGGCGCCCAGCAAGCTGAGCAGGGGGTCCATGAACGCGAGCACAAACAGTATGTAGACGACAGCCAGCATTCCGCCCGACCAGAAGGAGAACGAACAGACGCGTTTGGCATATTCCGGCTGCTTTGCTCCCATCATCCGCGAGATGAGGCTGCCGCCGCCGATCCCGAAAAGATTCGCGATGGCGTTCAGAATAAAAAACAGCACAAACGACAACGAAACAGCGGCGACCATATAAGGATTTCCCGTCTGCCCGATGTAAAGCGTATCGGCAAGGTTATATATCGTTGTAATCAGTTGGCTGAGGATTGTCGGTAAAGCCAGACTGGCCACCGCCTTAGGCACCGGCATTGTTTCGAATATTTGCTGTTTTTTATCCATTGGCAGAATCTCTTTTTTTAATTATTCAAGCATGACCCGAGCATTGCTCAAAATAAACTTAAAAGCCTCCCGGTATGCCGTCGTTGAATACCGAAAGGCTTTATTCGCGCGAGCACAGCTTTAGTTTAGTATAGCACTGTTGAGATGCATAAATCAAGCCGAACAGAACAGCAAGGTTCATGCTATATCACCCGCTGGCTTTTGCGGCCCATTGCTCCCGGGCCCCGTCAAACACCAGAGGAAAATAATCATGGAAATAGTACTTTTTATATACCCAATAGGAACTGTCGTATGTCGATTTAAGAAACAGATAATATTCTCCGGATTCGTTTTCATAATAACTGTCTTCACCGCCCCAGTTGACGACCTCATACCCACGGTCACCGGACAGCTCCGGCGGGAACGTGAGCAGATTGCGCTCGTTTGTATCCATAATGGCAGGTGCGGTATAACCGGAAGGCAAAACAAAATGACCGTAACCATAACCGGAAGAATTCCAGTATTTGCTGATGATAACGTCTCCGTAAAACTCAAGTCCGACACGGTGGTAACGGGGCACTATTTTTTCGCTGACCGGCGTCTTGTCCCCGCCTTCCAAATCGACGGAATAAGCTCTTCCGTCATCAAGGCTTGTATAGTAAATCCTGCCGCCCACCGCCTGAATCGTGCCAAAGACTGGCTCGTTGACGATCGTTTTCCTGTTTTGACCGTCCATATCGACCCGCATGACCTTCCCTATCCCCGGCGTACCGAGTACGCCGCTGACCAGCTCCACGTAGTAAAAATGCTCCTTATACCAGATAATGTGCGCCGCCTTCAAGGCGCCGAAATCCGCAAAATCCCCATCAGGGCCAATTTTAACGAATACCGTGCTGTCGGTGATATAGTAGGATTCCCCGCTGCCACCGCCCGAGGGATGGTCGTAATACAGATACCAGGTATCACCGTCCCTGTGCGCAATAAAAAGGTCCATGGGATATTCATACCCCAAGTGCCCGGCCGCCTTTTCGCAAGCCGCTTTGAATTCGTCCGTCTCCATGAGCGCCTTTTTATCCAAAGGTTTTTCAATATCCTTCTTTTCAAAAGTAAATACGCGCCCGCCTGCCCCGTAGTCGGGATTTCTGCAGAGCACCGTCCCGTCGTCCTGAAAAATGTAGGTGTTCACTCCGTCCGTATATGACCCGCCGGTATAAGACTCCAGCTTGATAAGGCAGGGCAAACTGAGGTATACCCGCTCCTCCTTCAAAATCACAGGGGGGCTTGTCGTTTTCGGAGATACGGACGTGGCGGGAGAAGCCTCAGGTGAAACAGACGGCGGCGCCGAAGCTTCGGAAACAGCCGGAGAATCCGGCGTGTCCTCCGGCTGCGGCGCGGCGCAAGACGCGAGCAACAGGAAATGAATCATCACTAAAGCTGCTAAAACCAATCGTTTTTTCATTGAGCTTAGCCTCCAAAAAGCATGCTCGATATGAGAATTATTTCTATATATTATCATAAAGTACCATGACCAGGCAAACAAATTAATTGGTACTTATTCCGCTTTCAGCGCGGCCTGGGCGGCTGCTAGCAAAATAGACCAATCGTGTTTTTTCACATTATGGAACACTTCAATCATAACCTCAGGTGGACAGTCCTCCGTCCTATTTCGTTGCTTTATATAAGTACTTGCATCTCTGTATATCTTAATTCCGTATCAAATAAATCAGCCTTTAGAATGATTTGGAGATATAGTTCTGGCTTGATATTATTTTGAATTATGTGTTGATTCAGCTTTAGTAATTGCTGTTTTTCGTTGTATTTGTTGAAATTAACGCACAAAAATCTCCCTGCCTGTATCTCTGAAAGTCTGGATGTATTGGAATGTTCATCTGCTTCCACCACACTGAAGAGTTTTGTTGGTAAATACAGACCATCGACAGGCACACAAAAAAAACCGTTTTCAAAAGCATTCAGAAGTCGATGGTCCGCCAGCAATTGACAAAACAAGGCATACTCTTTATTAATTACTGCTTCATCGACCGGATTGCCCAGTTCTTTTGTAATTATAAGGCGGCACGGCAAATCTTTGTAATAAACCTCCTTGTTTCTTGTTGATGACTGCGACTGCCTGACACTATTTCCGAATGAATTTACCATAGCAATTGTCTTTTCAATTTCAAGCATTTTGCATAGCGCATTTTCTTTTTGCAGTTCAAGAAATTCCAGCAGGACGCTTGTATCCTGCTTTTCAAGCATCACTCTGATATCCTGCGGACTCACGCCCATGGATCTTAACGCCTTTATGATATCAAGGTACAGAAATTGATTCGCGGAGTAATACCTGTATTTCGTTGTGGGATCGATGTGTTCAGGTTTCAGTAAGCCTATTTTTTCATAAAAACGAAGCGCTTTAATGGTAATGCCTTTTAATTTCGATACTTCACCAATTGATAATAAATCCTTCTTTATCATCTTGACACTCCCCTTAGGGGATAGTATATGCTGGTAAATGACGGAAGTAAATATGAAATTTTAGGAAGGTGAACGCAATATGTGTACAGCTTTTTTCATCAATAAGAATCCAGCGGTTCTTTCAGGTCAGAATTATGATTTTTACTATGCGCACGGCCTCATTGTTACCAATATGAGAGGCCTTATGAAAGAAGGGCTGAGCAACGCCGGCGGTGCAAGCGTTTCCTGGACATCGCGTTACGGGAATATCACGTTATGTCAGTTTGGCCGGGAATTGCCCATATGCGGCATGAACGAAAAAGGGCTTGCGGTCAGCATGCTATATCATGAGGATGGTGAATTTCCGCAAGCATATCACAATGCCTCGCTCAACGAGCTGCAATGGATTCAGTACCAGCTCGACTGCCACGCTTCGGTTGATGAGGTTATTGCTAAAATGCATCATGTAAAACCCGAAAAATCAATGTATACCCTTCACTATATGTTGGCGGATTCATCCGGAAAATGTGTTTTTGTTGAATTTATTCAGGGCAAGCCTGTTATCAGCGAGCACACGGATTATGCTGTACTGACAAATACAAGCTATGAACCGTCGCAAGCATATGCACGGCAATACACCTCAGTGCCAACAAACAAGCTCCCCAGAACCGTTACATCTCTGGACAGGTTTACACTAGCCTCCCGGCTTGCTGTGGAATTATTCAAGAAACCCGGCAGTCTTTCTATTGACGGTGCTTTTAAGCTTCTAAACGAGGTATCAATTAAGCCAACTCTGAAAAGCCTATTAAACTGGATCGGCACAAAGATACCGCCGACTTTTACGGCCTGGAGCGTTGTTTTCGATCTGCAGAACCGCAAGATATGCTATACGGATCAAAAAAACCAAAAGATACGTTATTTTTCTCTTGATGATTTTGATTTTGATGTGAAGAGGCCTGTGCTTTCTATAATACTCGACAACCAGCTTGAAGGCGATATTCACAGCGCTTTCACCCCATACCGAACGTCTGATAATGCAAGAATCATTAACATAAGCTACAAGCCGATTAAAGCTCAATTCCCCGCAGAAATGCAAAACGAGCTCATCAGATATCCAGACTCTTTTAAAAAGGTAAGTAACTAAGTAATCAGGGTATTGCACCAAGTCAATGCAATACCCTGTCTGATCTGTTATTCGATTGGACCTTATTGCTTCAGCGCGGCCTGGGCGGCTGCGAGGCGGGCGATGGGGACGCGGAAGGGCGAGCAGGAGACGTAGTTGAGGCCGGTTTTGTGGCAGAACTCGACGGAGGAGGGGTCGCCGCCGTGTTCGCCGCAGATGCCGATCTTCAGGTCGGGCTTGGCGCCGCGGCCCAGGTCGACGGCCATCTTGACGAGCTTGCCGACGCCGGTCTGGTCGAGACGGGCGAACGGGTCGGACTCGAAAATCTTCTTCTGGTAGTAGGCGTCCAGGAATTTTCCGGCGTCGTCGCGGGAAAAGCCGAAGGTCATCTGGGTGAGGTCGTTGGTGCCGAAGGAGAAGAAGTCCGCTTCCTTGGCGATCTCGTCCGCCGTGAGGCAGGCGCGGGGGATCTCAATCATGGTGCCGACCTTGTATTTGAGCTTGGAACCGGCCGCACTGATGAGGGCGTCGGCGGTATCGACGACGAGCTTCTTTATATACTGGAGCTCCTTCACTTCACCCACCAGCGGGATCATGATTTCCGGAACCATATCCCATTCGGGGTGCTTGTTCTGCACGTTGATGGCGGCTTTTATGATGGCCTTCGTCTGCATGACGGCGATCTCGGGATATGTGACGGCCAGGCGGCAGCCCCTGTGACCCATCATGGGGTTGAACTCATGGAGGTCTGCGATGATCGCCTTAATCTCGGCGATGGACTTACCCAGGTCTTTGGCCAGCTGTGCGATGTCGTTCTCTTCCGTGGGGACAAACTCGTGGAGCGGCGGGTCCAGATACCGGATGGTGACCGGGAAGCCCTCCATGGCCTCGTAGATGCCCTCAAAGTCGGCCTGTTGCATGGGCTCCAGCTTGGCGAGGGCCTTCTCGCGCTGCTCGACGGTGTCGGCGCAGATCATCTCGCGGATGGCGGGAATCCTGTCGGCTTCGAAGAACATATGCTCGGTGCGGCAGAGTCCGATGCCCTCCGCGCCGAATTTACGCGCCTGTTTCGCGTCGCGCGGGGTATCCGCGTTGGTGCGGACGTTGAGTTTTCTGTATTTGTCGGCCCAGGCCATGATGCGGCCAAATTCGCCGCCGATGGTGGCGTCGGTTGTCGGAACAGCCTCGCCGTAGATATTGCCGGTGGACCCGTCAAGGCTCAGCCAGTCGCCTTCCTTATAGGTCTTGCCGCCGAGTTCGAACTTTTTGTTCGCTTCGTCCATCTTGATGGCGCCGCAGCCGGCGACGCAGCATTTGCCCATACCGCGGGCCACGACAGCCGCGTGAGACGTCATGCCGCCGCGGACCGTCAGGATGCCTTGAGCGGCTGCCATGCCCTCAATGTCCTCAGGAGAGGTCTCCAGGCGGACCAGGATGACCTTTTCACCCTTCTCAGCCCAGGCCTTGGCGACTTCAGCCGTAAATACGGCTTTTCCGCTGGCGGCGCCCGGTGAGGCGGCAAGCCCCGTGCCGATGACCGTCGCTTTTTTCATCGCAGCAGCGTCAAACTGCGGGTGCAGCAGCGCGTCCAGATTCTTCGGGTCAATCATCAGGACGGCTTCTTTCTCATTGATAACGCCCTCGTCCACCAGGTCGCAGGCGATCTTCAGGGCGGCGGCGGCGGTGCGCTTGCCGTTGCGCGTCTGGAGCATGAAGAGTTTTTTGTCCTCGATGGTGAACTCCATGTCCTGCATATCGCGGTAGTGGCTCTCCAGCGTGGCACAGATTTTAACGAAGTCGTTATAAGCCCCAGGCATGACTTCCTTTAGCTGATCGATGGTCTGGGGGGTGCGGATGCCGGCGACCACGTCCTCGCCCTGAGCGTTCATCAGGAATTCACCGAACAGCTTTTTCTCGCCGGTGGCCGGATTGCGGGTAAACGCGACACCGGTGCCGGAGGTGTCGCCCAGGTTGCCGAACACCATCTCCTGCACGTTGACGGCGGTGCCCCAGGAGCCCGGGATGTCGTTCATGCGGCGGTAAACGATTGCGCGGGGGTTGTTCCAGGAGCGGAAAACGGCTTTAACTGCGCCCATCATCTGATCGATGGGATCAGACGGAAAATCGGAACCGATCTTGGATTTATATTCGGCCTTGAACTGGTGCGCCAGCTCCTTCAGGTCGTCGGCGGTCAGCTCGGTATCCTGATGGACGCCGCGCTCCTCCTTCATCTTATCGATGAGCTCTTCGAAAAATTTCTTGCCGACCTCCATGACGACGTCGGAATACATCTGGATAAAGCGTCTGTAGCAGTCCCAGGCCCAGCGCGGATTGTTCGATTTTTTGGCGATGACGGTGACGACATCCTCGTTGAGGCCCAGGTTCAGGATGGTGTCCATCATGCCGGGCATAGAAGCGCGGGCACCCGAGCGGACCGATACCAAAAGAGGATTCTCCCTGTCGCCGAATTTTTTGCCGGTCTGCTTCTCCAGCGTTGCCACATAGGTCATGATCTCCTGCTGGATTTCCGGGGCAATCTTCTCCCCGTCCTCGTAATATTTTGTGCAGGCTTCCGTCGTAATCGTAAAGCCCCTCGGGACCGGCATGCCGAGGTTTGTCATCTCGGCCAGATTGGCGCCCTTGCCGCCGAGAAGCTCTTTCATCTTCCCGTTGCCCTCGGAAAACAGGTAAACGTATTTTGTGCTCACAAAGAATCCTCCTATTGATATGTTAATCTTTCGTATTTGTCAATTGCACATTATAACACCGCGGTGTGATAAAGACAATATTTTGGTAAAATTTTTAGATAAATTTGCCGTCAGCGTTCGATATTTATAAAAATTTTTACTTTCCGACGCAAAACCGCTCGAAAATCCGGGCAGTGATATCCTCCCGGACCGTCCGCCCGGTGATCTCACCCAAAGCGGACATGGCCGACTCAATCTCGGTCAGGACGGCGTCCGGCGTGGTACCCGCTCCAAGCGCTGCCTGGGCTTGCCGGATACTGTCCAGCGCCCGCCGGACGGCGTCAGCCTGCCGGGTGTTGGTGAGGATTTCGCCGGCCGGAGCCTCCCCCTTACCCGCAAACATCGCACCCACCCCATCGGCCAGCGCGCCGATCCCCTCGCCGGTAAGGGCGGAAACGCAATAGGTCGCGCCCAGCCGCTTCTGGATCTCGTCCGCGCTGATTTGCGGCTTCAGGTCGGATTTGTTGAGGACGGCAATATGATAAGGCGCCCGGGACGCCACCTCGATGACAGCCCTGTCGTCGTCGTCCAGTGACCGGCTCCCATCGAACACCGCCAGGACAAGCCGGGCGCTTTCCGCCGCGCCCCGGGCGCGCTCAACGCCAAGCTTTTCCACAAAATCATCGGCTTCCCTGATGCCCGCCGTGTCTGTCAGGCGCAGGAGGATGCTGCCCAGCCTGATTTTTTCCTCAATGGTGTCTCTGGTCGTGCCGGCGACAGGCGTTACGATTGCCCGTTCATAACCTAAAAGCGCGTTTAAGAGCGAGGATTTCCCCACGTTTGGCTTGCCGATGATGGCCGTCAGGACGCCGTTTTTCAGGATGGCGCCCCTGCCGAAGGAATCCAGCAGTCCGGCTAGGGCCGCTTCGGCTTCCAGGAGTGACGCGATGTAGTTTTTCAGCTCGAAGGCGTCGATGTCCTCGTCGGGATAATCGATGACAGCGAAAAAATGGGCCGAGATATGCAGCAGCTGGTCGTAAATACCCTCGATCTTATTCCCCAGCATACCGCACAGCTGCCCCGCCGCGTTTAAGGCGGCCGCCTCTGTCTCCGCCTCTATGAGGTCGATGACAGCCTCTGCCTGAGAGAGGTCCAGAATACCGTTTAAAAACGCGCGCTTCGTAAATTCTCCCGCCTCAGCCTGGCGTACGCCGACCTTGAAAAGAGCGCGCAAGCCCTCCGTTAATACGACCGGCGACCCATGGCAGTGGAATTCCGCCGTGTCCTCGCCCGAATAGCTGTTCGGCGCCCGGCTGACGGTACACAGGCAGACATCGATGACATCGCCGTCACTGTTTAAAAGCTCGCCGTACATGAGCTTCCTGTCGATTGTTTCACACATTTTTATGCCGCTTTTTGAGCGAAATATACTGTCGGCGGCCGAAATGGCGTTCCTGCCGCTGACCCTGATAACGCCGATGGCAGTGACGGCTCCTCCGGTCGCGATAGCCGCAATGGTATCGGTCATATATATGATCTCCCTTGTTCGTATGTCTACGGTATTAGTCATTCCCGCGCAAACGGGAATCCACACATGCACGTTGAAGCAACGGTAGATTCCCGCCTTCGCGGGAATGACATAAACGGACCCTGTTTACAGCGAAAATAGCCCGCGTTTTCTTCTGGGGAGGACGCGTTTGACCTTGTCGATGATGGCCGCGGCAGTGAGGCCATATTCCTCCTTCAACCATTCCTCCGTGCCCACCTGGCCGAAGCGGTCCTGGATGCCCACCATTTCGACGGGTACGGGGAATGCTTTGACGACGGCTTCCGAAACTGCTGAGCCGAGGCCGCCAAAAATGTTGTGATTTTCAGCCGTGACGATGGCTTTCGTCTCCCTGGCGCATTTTTCGATGAGCAGGGTGTCGATGGGCTTCCAGGTGAACATGTCGACGACCCTTGCGGATATCCGCTCGTCGCTGAGTGCCTGGGCCGCCTTCAGTGCTTCCGGGACCATGATACCGCTGGCGATGATGGTCACGTCCTTGCCGTCCCTGAGGACGTTGCCCTTGCCGATATCAAAGGACGAGCCCTCCTCATAAACGGCCGCGACGTTCTTTCTCGGCATGCGCAGGTAGTGGACGCCGTAGGTGTCTGCCACCTGGCGGACGATATCCTGTACCATAGCGGGGTCCGTCAGCTCAATGAGTGTGATGTCAGGGATCGACCGCAGAATGCCCATATCCTCGAAGGGCATGTGCGTACCGCCGTTGTACGCGGCCGTGACGCCTGGGTCGGATCCCAGGATCTTGACGTTCAGTTTGGCGTAGGCGGCGGAGATCATGATCTGGTCGCAGGTCTTGCGGGTGGCAAAGCAGCCGAAGCTGTGGGCAAACGGTATTTTGCCCACGGCGGACAGTCCCGCCGCGATGCCGATCATGTTGGCCTCGGCAATGCCGACGTTAAACGCCCTGTCCGGGAATGTCTTGAAAAACGGCTTCATGCCCGAAGAGCTGACAAGGTCGGCGTCGAGAACGACAACATCCTCATTTTCAGACGCGATATCCATCAGCGTCCTACAGTACGCGTCCCGCATCAGCGTGGGGCTTTTTGCCAATGACTCGTTGACTTTAAACATTGTCATCCGCCTCCTCAACTGCCGGTTTCGGCTCGTCGGCGACCGGTGCCGCCGTGGATTTTTCGTCCACATGCCTCTCATATGCCACAGCCGCTCTTGCCTCCTCGAGCTTTTCCGAAACCTTTTTGATCGCTTCTTCCATCTGCTCTTTCGTCAGGCTCATGTGATGGTTGCCCTCGACACCGGCGGCAAACGTCCCGTAACCCTTGATCGTATCGAGAACGATGACGGATGGGCTGCCCTTGTGCGCTTTGGCTGCAAGGACGGCGTCGAGAATCTCGTCGGTGTCATGACCGTTCACGGTCTGGACAAACCAGCCGAAGCTCCGGAATTTATCGCCGATATCGCCCATATCCAAAACGTCCTTGGTGAAGCCGTCCAGCTGCTGCTTATTCCAGTCCACAAAGGTGATCAGGTTGTCCAGCTTGTGGGCGGCCGCGAATATCGCACCCTCCCATATCTGGCCCTCGTTGCACTCGCCGTCGCCGACGATGAGATAGGTGAGGCTGTCGGATTTATTCATGCGGCATCCCAGCGCCATGCCGATAGCCGCCGATATCCCCTGCCCCAGCGCGCCCGTCGTCATGTCAACGCCGGGTGTTTTATTCCGGTCGACATGACTTGGGAGTCGCCCGCCGCCCTGATTGAGCTCCGAGAGCATCTCCTTCGGAAAAAAGCCCTTCAATGAAAGTGTGGCGTAGAGCGCCGGTCCCGCATGTCCCTTCGACAGTACAAGCCGGTCCCGCCCCTCCCAATTCGGGTTTGAGGGATCGCAGCGCATCTCGCTGCCGTATAATACCGCCAGTGTCTCAACAATCGACATCGCACCGCCGATATGGCCGGCTCCGAAGCCTTCAAGCTCCTGAAGGGTTATAAGCCGGATCCCCTCTGCGATGACGCGCAGCTCCTTTGCGTTTTTTCGGTTTTCCATGTCACACCTCATTCATTCTGCATCATTGTTCTTCCAGAAATATTCAATCCTTCTGAAGTTTTCGTAAACAGCGCCGGCCTTATCGGACAGCTCCTCTGTCACGGCGCCGTTTTCCTCAAAAAAACCGGTGGATGTGCTGACGACCGGAACATAACTCTTCAGCTCATTCGCAGCCTTCATATACCCGTTGCCACTCCAAGCGCACGCTTCAAAGAGCCTGTTCATGAGAAAGCACGGTGAAAAGTCCCCGCCGTCTCCGGTAAAGTCGCTGCCGAGAACCGCTCTGGCGGCGTCGTTGGCCCAGATGAGCCAAGGTGTATTATAAAGGTTGTAAAATCCCTGTACGCTTTTCGAATCCGTATCGATCCCCAGCTCGCGATAGACCTCGTGATTGTTGCCAAGCCACGGCTTGTGGTCACCGAAAAGAACAACGACAACAGGCTCGCTCCGTCCGCGGAAATAGTCGATAAAATCGGCGGCACGGCGGGTCGTATCGCTGATGCCTTCCAGATAGTTGTTGAGGATGTTATAGGACGCGTCCGACAGGGCACCCTTTCTGATGTACATTGTATCAGAGGTTTTCTCACTGTCATAGGGGCCATGGTTCTGGTAAGAAAGGCTGTAGCTGAAATAGGGCCGTTCCTGATCGCGGGCTTCGTACAGCTCAAGCACCTTTGGGAAGAAATAGTCATCCCATCTTCTCGAGCCCTGAAAGTCTTCAAGATAATAATAGCTGTCAAATCCCAGATTCATATTGACCGTTTTTCTGTCGTAATACCATCCGTCGCCGGAGTGAAAGCCCTCAGTGTGATATCCCTCGATACGGAAATAATCCACATATGAATTCACCGGTGTCATGAATTCACCGGGCAATGTGTAGCCAGTGAGAAAGGCGCGCTCTGTGTCGACTGTCCCGCCGGCAAAGACATTGACGACAAGGGAACCGCTCAGGGATTCCTCCTGCAGCGCGTGCAGCGGCCCGTAGACATCCACATTGAAATCAATCGTGTCGAAAACCGAAAGATCGGCGTAGGACTCCAGCATGAGGCAAATGATATTGACCTTTTCGCCTTCGGGGATCGCATCGTCGCCGTAAGCGGTCAGGATTTCAGCCGCGCTGTCCTTTTGATAGCCCGGCGGCAGCTTCGCCGCGGGATCGCCAATGCTCAGGATAAAGGGATAGACAAAGCCGCGGGCTATGTATTTCTCGGTGCTCGACCAGGGACTTATCTCATAGCTGCCCTTCGCTTTAGCGTAGATGTGATCGTTCGTGTACAAAAAGCCATACATCAGGATGCTTACCACCAGAATGAACACGGCGCCGATGAGCCTTGTTTTCACCTGCGGCTTATGCCTTAACAGCAAAAACGCGGCAACGGTCCCAACCGCCGCATATACCGCCGCGGCCCAGATTTTCCAGTTAACATCAAGGCTGTAGCCGGCCATTGAATCGCCGGCCTCGCTCACCAGACGATAATCGGAGAAGACGAGCGGCTCGTTTCTGATCTGCACTTTAAAAAAACTGACGGCTGAAAGGGTAAGCACAGCAAGCGCGGGAACGGCAAACCCGATCCAGGACCTGCCTGTCGCCCAATACAACAAAAGCGTCAGAAGCACGGGCGGCAGCAGATTCAAGAGCACGACAAGCGGAGAGGAAAAATACGAATAAAACATCGGCATACCGAAAACAGATGCGCCCAGCATCAGGGAGGCAAGGCCTGTCCCGATACCCAGAAAAATGAGCGCCGCCACTGAAACTGCGCAATGATGCCGGAGGTCCGCTGTCTGCAGCATACTCTGATTTAAATGCAAAGATTTTAGAATTGTATCTTTTCCGTGAGATAACCGACAAGCTCATCGATCCTCACGCGCTCCTGATTCATGGTATCCCTGTCGCGGACGGTGACGCAGCCGTCCTCAGGGGAGTCAAAGTCAAAGGTGAGGCAGAACGGTGTGCCGATCTCGTCCTGACGGCGGTAGCGCTTGCCGATGGAGCCGGCATCGTCGTAATCGGCCATAAAATGCTTCTGCAGCTGATGGAAGACGGCTTCCGCCGGTTCGGAGAGCTTTTTTGAAAGCGGCAGGACGGCGCATTTGACCGGCGCCAGCGTCGGATGAAGGTGCAGTACGATGCGGGTATCGTTCTTCTCGGCGTCAACCACCTCCTCATCGTAGGCGTCAACCAGGAACGCCAATAGAACGCGGTCGGCGCCCAACGAAGGCTCGATGACATACGGGATATATTTCTCGTTTGTCTCCTGGTCGAAATATTCCATGCTCTCACCCGACGAGGTCTGGTGGGCCTTAAGGTCGAAGTCCGTTCGATCCGCCACACCCCAGAGCTCGCCCCAGCCGAAGGGGAACATGAACTCGAAGTCCGTCGTGGCGTTGGAGTAATGGGAGAGCTCTTCCTTCTCATGGTCGCGAAGGCGGAGATTCTCCTCCCTCAGCCCAAGCTTCAGAAGCCAATCGCGGCAGTAGGTCCGCCAGTAATCGAACCACTCCAGGTCGGTGCCGGGCTTGCAGAAAAACTCCAGCTCCATCTGCTCGAATTCCCGGATGCGGAAAATGAAGTTGCCGGGCGTGATCTCGTTCCTGAAGGATTTGCCGATCTGCGCGACGCCGAAGGGTATCTTCCGGCGGGTTGTGCGCTGGATGTTTTTAAAGTTGACGAAGATGCCCTGCGCCGTCTCCGGACGGAGGTAGATCTGCGCCGCCGTATCCTCGTTGACGCCCTGAAACGTTTTGAACATCAGGTTGAATTTCCGGATGTCCGTAAAATCGGTTTTTCCGCAGTGGGGACAAGTGATGCCCTTTTCCTTAATATAACTTACGAGCTGGTCGTTATTCATGGCTTCGATGACGACGCCTGTGATATTATTGGCTGTGTGCCATTCCTCCACCAGCTTGTCCGCCCGGTGGCGCATCTTGCAGGCCTTGCAGTCGATGAGCGGGTCGTTGAAGGTCGTCACATGGCCGGAGGCCGCCCAGACCTGGGGATTCATTAAAATAGCCGAGTCGAGGCCCACGTTGTACGGGTTCTCCTGTACAAACTTTTTCCACCAGGCGCGCTTGATGTTGTTTTTAAGCTCCACTCCGAGGGGTCCGTAATCCCAGGAGTTTGCAAGACCGCCGTAGATTTCGCTGCCGGCATATACAAAACCGCGCCCCTTGCACAGCGCCACAAGCTTGTCCATCGATTTTTCAGTATTTTTAAGCATATATCCTCCAGAGCTTCTGATTCTTTATCGACCCGGACACTCATTTATCCGTATTTTATTAATTATATCCCATGCGCCTGTCTTGTCAACTGTCGGCGCCCCCAAAATTAGGCGTTTGAATGCCGTTACTATTGCAATTATGATGTATATACCTTAAAATTATCATCTGTTATTATAGTACGGCACGAACTATTATCTTGAGAGGAGGCGCGGGGCATGGATTTCAATGCCGGACAATTTGATATCGCCGTCATCGGCGCGGGACACGCCGGCATCGAAGCGGCTCTGGCTTCGGCGCGCCTCGGGATGAGGACCGTCTGCTTTACCATCAATCTGGACGCAGTCGGCAATATGCCGTGCAATCCGGCCATTGGCGGCACGGGCAAGGGTCATCTTGTACGGGAGCTTGACGCACTGGGAGGCGAAATGGCAAAAGCCGCCGACAAAACGTGCATCCAGTATAGGCTTTTAAACAGGGGCAAAGGCCCCGCCGTCCATTCCCTTCGGGCGCAGGCCGATCGGCGCGCTTACCAGCAGCTGATGAAGCACACGTTGGAAGCTCAGGAGAATCTGAGTCTGAAGCAGGCTGAGATCACGGAAATCATTGTCGAAAACGGGACCGTCACAGCTGTTAGAACACAAACAGGGGCGACGTATTACTGCAATGCCGCCATTATCTGTTCCGGGACTTATCTTGCCGGGCGGACGATCATCGGAGAAGTGGTTCACGACAGCGGGCCCGACGGCCTGCACGCGTCCGTGCATCTCGGGGAAAACCTTGTGTCACTGGGTCTTGACATGCGCCGCTTCAAGACGGGCACGCCGCCGAGGATCAATGCAAAGAGCGTCGATTTCTCCAAAATGGAGCTGCAGCCCGGCGACGTGGAGCCGCTGCCGTTTTCCTTTGAAACAGAGACGCCGATTCATAACCGCGCTGTCTGCTGGCTGACCTACACAAATGAAGAGACGCATCGTATCATCCGGGAGAACCTCCATCGCAGCCCGCTCTATTCGGGCGTGATCAACGGCGTCGGCGCAAGGTACTGCCCTTCCATTGAATCCAAGATCGTCCAGTTTGCGGATAAGAAGCGGCACCAGCTTTTCGTCGAGCCGATGGGGCTTGATACGGAGGAGCTCTATGTACAGGGCTTCTCGTCGTCTCTGCCGGAGGAGGTGCAGCTGGAAATGCTGCGCACGGTTCCCGGCCTTGAAAACGCCGAAATGATGCGCTGTGCCTATGCCATTGAATACGACTGTGTCAACCCGACGGAACTGCTGCCTACGCTGGAAACGAAAAAAATCAAGGGTCTGTACGGTGCGGGCCAGTTCAACGGCTCGTCCGGCTATGAGGAGGCTGCCGTCCAGGGATTTGTTGCGGGTGTCAACGCCGCCTTGAAGCTCAAAGGCGAAGCGCCCATGATCATCCGGCGGGACGAGGGGTATATCGGCACGCTCATCGACGACCTTGTCACCAAGGGCACCAACGAACCGTACCGCGTCATGACCTCCCGCTCCGAGTACAGGCTCCTCCACCGCCAGGACAACGCCGACATCCGGCTTTCCCATATCGGCCGCCGGATCGGGCTCGTCTCCGACGCGAGCCATCAGAAGGTCCTTGAAAAATACGAGGCTGTGGAGCGAGAAATCAAGCGTTTGGAAAGTACGTTCCTGCCGCCGTCACCGGAGCTCATATCCATGCTGCAGGAAAGAGGCACCGCCGCACCGTCCTCGGGCGTCAGCCTCGCTTCCCTTCTCCGCCGCCCGCAGCTGGATTATTCGAGCCTTTCCCCGTTTGACAAATCGCGGCCGGAATTGCCCGCCGCTGTCCGCGAGCAGGCAGAAATCTCCATTAAATACGACGGCTACATCAAGCGGCAGACCCGGCAGATCGAGGACTTGAAGCGCATGGAAAATGTCCTCCTGCCGGAGGACATCGATTACGCCAGCCTTCACGGCCTCCGTCTGGAAGCCCGCCAGAAGCTGGGTGAAATCAGACCCTTAAACCTCGGCCAGGCCTCCCGCATCTCCGGCGTCTCCCCCGCCGACATCGCCGCCTTGATAATATATTTGGGAAGAGGGTAAAAGACAACGGGCGATTTGAAGGCGACGTAACGTCGCCAACGCCCATCGTTAATTAAATTCAAAGATACACCGAAAAATAAAATCTTTACAACAATTTACTTCTGTGTTAGAATACTTTAGCTTCAGGAAAAGCGCATTTTTTGCTCCGATTCTTAGTTTCGGGATATAAGCCGGACAGTTTTCCGGTGCCTTTCCGCCCGTTACTCGGATTCCGGACATTAAAGAAATTCCGTAAACGTAATTTCTCTATGAAAGAAAGGATCTGATTTTATGATCACAAAAGACCAGAAAACAACCGTAATTGAGAGCAACCGGACCCACGAGACCGACACCGGGTCGCCGGAGGTGCAGATCGCCATCCTCACGGAGCGCATTGCTCAGCTGACCGAGCATCTGAAGATCCATCACAAGGACAACCACAGCCGCCTCGGTCTTCTGAAGATGGTCGGCAAGCGCCGCAACATGCTGGACTATCTGGCGAAAAAAGATATCGAGCGCTACAGGGCCCTTATCGCGAAGCTCGGCATCAGAAAATAAGCGTCCATTTCAGGGCTGTTCTGAGCGTATCAGATCAGCCCTGTTATGACATACTAAGACAGAACTTTATATACATCCCCGCCGGTGGCGTGGAATATAAAGGAAAAATAACAAGGAGCAGGCAATCCCATAGCAATTGAAAATGCATCCGAAGACGCGCTGTTCGGGTTTGTTTTCAAATGCTAGGAGATTGATGCTCCGACTATTGAAAGGAGCATACCATGATCATCCGCAACAGAGAATTCCCCGGATACAAGCAGTATTCCACAACCCTGGCCGGAAGGCCGCTGACCCTTGAGGTCGGCAAGCTCGCGGAGCTCGCAAACGCCGCCGTACTTGTCAAATACGGCGAAACGACCGTCCTCGTCACAGCGACGGCTTCACCCCGCCCCAGAGACGGCATCGACTACTTCCCCCTCGGCGTTGATTTTGAGGAAAAAATCTATTCCGTCGGCAGAATTCCCGGCGGGTATCTCCGAAAGGAAGGCCGCCCCTCCGAGCGCGGCATCCTGGCCAGCCGTATGATCGACCGTCCGATGCGCCCCCTCTTCCCCTCGGACCTCAGAAACGACGTGATCATCGCCTGCACCGTCATGGCCGTTGATTATGACAACGCACCCGAGATCGCCGCAATGATCGGCGCTTCAGCTGCCGTTTCCATTTCAGATATCCCCTTCAGCCCCACGGCGGGTCCAATCGCTGGCGTCGGACTCGGTTACCTTGACGGCAAGTTCCTTATTAATCCCACCAGCGCTGAGCGCAGGCAGAGCGAGATGTACTGCACGATCGCAGGCACGGCTGAGAAGATCGTCATGATTGAAGCCGGCGGCAACCAGATCGCGGAGGACGTCATGCTGGGTGGCATCATCGCCGCCCACGACGCCATCAAGCCCGTCATCGCCCTCATCAACCAAATGGTCGCCGAAATCGGCAAACCGAAGTTTGAGTACGCCAAGGCGTCGTTTAACGAGGAGCTGTTCCAGAAAATCACGGACAAGTACCTCGAAGAAGTGAAATACTGCATGGACACCGACGACAAAAACGTCCGCGAGGCAAGGTACAACGCCGTCGTGGAAAAAATGATCGCCGAGTTCGGCGAGGAATACCCCGAAATCAACGCCCAGCTCGAGGAGATCACATATAAGATTCAAAAGAAGGTCGTCAAGGCTTGGCTCCTGCAGGGTAAGCGTGTGGACGGCCGGGCGATGAACGAAATCCGCCCGCTGTCGGCAGAGGTCGGCGTCATCCCGCGCGTGCACGGTTCCGGGCTCTTTACCCGCGGCCAGACACAGGTGCTGTCGGTCGCGACCCTTGACACCATATCAGCGGCTCAGAATCTCGACACCATCTTCGAGGAAACCTCAAAGCGCTATATGCATCATTATAACTTCCCGTCCTTCTCCACAGGCGAGGCCAAGCCAAGCCGCTCTGCATCACGCCGTGAAATCGGCCACGGCGCCCTCGCCGAGAAGGCGCTGGAAGTGGTCCTCCCCTCCATCGAGGAATTCCCCTATGCCATCCGCGTCGTCAGCGAGGTTCTGTCCTCCAACGGCTCCACATCCCAGGGCGCCATCTGCGGCTCCACGCTGGCGCTGATGGATGCCGGCGTTCCAATCAAGGCTCCTGTCGCGGGTATCTCCTGCGGACTCATCTCCGAAGGCGACAAGTGGACAACCTTTATTGACATTCAGGGCGTCGAGGACTTCCATGGCGAAATGGATTTCAAGGTCGCCGGTACAAAGAAGGGCATTACAGCCATTCAGATGGACCTGAAGAATGACGGCCTGACATACGATATCATCAAAAACGCCTTTGAGATTACCCGGGAGGCGCGCCTCCAGATCCTCGACGAGATCATGCTGCCTGTAATTGCCGAGCCGAGGGATGAGCTGGCGCCCACCGCGCCGAAGATGATCTCCATGAAGATCCATCCCGACAAGATCCGCGAGGTCATTGGCAGCGGCGGAAAGGTCATACAGAAGATCGTCGCCGACACGGGCGCGAAAATCGATATTGAGGACGACGGCAGCGTTTATATCTCGTCCAGCGACATTGAAGCCTGCCGCGCCGCGAAGAAGATCATCGACAGCATCGTGTTTGTCCCCGAGGTTGGCCAGCTGTACTACGGCAAGGTGGTGCGCATCATCCCCATCGGCGCGTTTGTCGAGCTGGTGCCCGGCAAGGACGGAATGGTGCACATCTCAAAGCTTGAGAACCACCGCGTTGAAAAGGTCGAGGATGTTCTGAAAGAGGGCGACATGACCTGGGTCAAGGTCACCGAGATCGATGAGCGCGGCCGTGTGAACCTGTCCAGAAAAGAAGCCATTAAGGAACGCCAGGCGGCGGGCCTGCCGATTGACCGGGCATAAAGCCGGACGTCCCCATCAGTGTCATTCCCGCGAAAGCGGGAATCCACTCGGAGCACTGGAACGATATAGATTCCCGCCTGCGCGGGAATGACATGGTTATTGATATCTTACGGGGCGATTCATGAATCGCCCCTACTTATTCGAGGTTATCTATGTACGA
>JAAYBH010000254.1 GCA_012718935.1 Clostridiales bacterium | reverse complement strand
GAAGCTATTTGCTCCTCAGGAGAAGTTTTCTGCTTCTCCCGTCGAAGCTATTTGCTTCTCCATGTAATTCTGCCTCGTGTCAGGTCATACGGCGACATCTGTACCGTGACCTTGTCTCCCGGCAGTATCCGGATAAAATTCATTCGGAGTTTCCCGGAGATATGTGCCAATATTGTGTGTCCGCCGCCTATATCAACCTGAAACATTGTGTTGGGCAGCGATTCCACAACTATGCCTTCGAGTTCTATCATGTCGTCCTTAGCCATATTACTTACATACCTCCTTCTCTCCACGGTTTTCTGTCTGATATTCCGCCAGAGCTCGCCTGATTTCGCTGTTAGTCACTTTGGCGCCGTTTTTGAGCTTGAGCGCCGTCCGGCAGTCACTTTTTGATTCGAACCGGATGTGTTTTATTTTCTTCCGTTTCGGATTTTCAACACGGCGCGATTTGCCGTCGCACAGCATGGCATAGATATCATCTCTTGAAACGACAAAAAAGTGCTTTCCACTGTCTCTGCCGCTGACGGAAACGACGATATCGGATATTTCGATATCTGATACCTCTATATCAGTGCATGGCGCATTTGCTTTACCCTGGCTCAATACAACCGTATCTATCATCAGACATCTCCTGTCGTCGTGAGTATTTCAGGCTCACCGTCCGTGACGAGAATTGTATTCTCGTAATGCGCCGACAGCTTCCCGTCCAGTGTGACGACCGTCCATCTGTCATTGAGGACCTTTATAGCGGCGCCTCCCTGGTTGACCATCGGCTCCACCGCCAGCGCCATGCCCCGGACGATTCTGACGCCATGGCCGGGGTTCCCGAAATTCGGTACTTCCGGCGGTTCATGCATCTGGGTTCCGATGCCGTGACCGACGTACTCCCGGACAACTGAAAAACCGTTCGCTTCAACATAACTCTGGATCGCATGGGATATATCTGAAATTCTGAAGCCTTCCCGGGCAAACTTAATTCCCTCGAAAAAGCTCTGTTTTGTAACCGCGATGAGCCTTTCGGCTTCCCTGCCGCCTTTTCCGACGACAAAGGTCGCGGCGCAGTCACCGACATAACCGTCTTTTGTGGCGCCCACGTCAACGCTGACGATGTCACCCTCCTGCAGTGGCCGGTCATTCGGTATGCCGTGGATCACCTGTTCGTTGACCGAGGCGCAAATGCTGGCAGGGAAACCGTTATAATTAAAGAACGTTGGTACGGCGCCGCTTGAGATGATGAAATCATGGACCGCCTTATCTATCTGCTTTGTTGTCACGCCGGCCGTTACCATATCCCCTGCCAATTGGCGGGCAGCCGCGGCAATTTTTCCGGCCTGGCGCATCAACACCGCTTCCCGTGAGGATTTAAGCTTTATCATCCTAAATACCCAGGGCCTTGAATATCTCAACGGCAGTTTCCTTTATGGTCGTATCCACTACCGATATGAGTATTCCTTTTGACCTGTAAAACTCGATCAGCGGTTCTGTTTCCTCATGGTAGACCAGCAGGCGTTTTTTCATCGTCTCCTGCTGATCGTCAGCACGAATGACCAGTGTGCCGCCGCATTTGTCGCAGACATTTTCCACCTTCGGAGGATTCGTCTTGATGTGATAAACTGCGCCGCAGTCCGGGCATGACCGCCGGCCCGACATCCGGGCCAGGATTCTCTCCTCGTCCGCCTGAATTTCAATTACAAAATCAATCTCCACTCCGGCAGCCTCAAGTGCCTCTGCCTGTGCAATCGTCCTCGGCATG
This sequence comes from Clostridiales bacterium, assembly GCA_012718935.1. Taxonomy (GTDB): domain Bacteria; phylum Bacillota; class Clostridia; order Oscillospirales; family Oscillospiraceae; genus Sporobacter. Next base: position 6,032 of record JAAYBH010000254.1, on the reverse strand, counting down.
CCGTCGAGAATGCATCCGGCCTTGCAGTCCTGCTCCGCTATCCGTTCCTTTATCATCCCTATGATGATGTCATCGGGGACAAGGCTGCCGGCATCCATATAGGATTTAGCCTTTTTGCCGATGGGCGTACCGTTTCTGACAGCCGCCCGCAAAATATTGCCGGTTGAAACCGTCGGAATGGAAAGCTTTTTGCTGATAAATTGGGACTGTGTGCCTTTCCCGGAACCGGGAGCGCCCAAGAGTATCAAATTCATGGGCGGCTCCTATTCAAGGAAGCCCTTATAGTGGCGCATGAGCATCTGTGCCTCGACCTGCTTAACGGTATCCAGTGCTACGCCGACAACGATAATGACCGATGTGCCGCCCAGCTGGATCCCCTGGGATGCCGCTTTCTCTGAAAACAGGCCGATGATAATCGGCGCGATCGCAATGATGGAGAGATACAGCGCGCCAAACAGCGTAATCTTCGTGAGGACTTTCTGAATAAATTCAGACGTCGGCTTGCCGGCCCGGAAGCCGGGAATGAAACCGCCGTTCTTTTTGAGATTGTTAGCGACCTCAATCGGGTTGAACTGGATTGTCGAATAGAAATATGCGAAGAAAACAATTAACAGGAAGTAGAGGACAGCATACGTCCAGGTGGTCGGCTGTAACGCATCAATGAGCCAGCCTTTCGACCATGCCGGTATAAACATTGCAATCGTAGCCGGGAGCGACGCGATGGACTGGGCAAAGATGATCGGCAGAACACCCGACATGTTGACCTTCATGGGCAGATGCGTGGACTGGCCGCCATACATCTTCCGGCCGACAACGCGTTTGGCGTATTGAACCGGTATGCGCCTCTCCGACTGCGTGACGATAACAATCAGCACGATGATCGCCAGGACGCCGATGAGAAGCAGTATATTCATCAGCAGTGAGGACGGATCAGCCCGGACGTTTGTAACCATTTTCACAATATTGTCCGGGAATCGGGAGACGATGCTGACAAACAGTATAATCGATATGCCGTTGCCGATCCCGAATTCAGTGATTTGCTCGCCCATCCACATGAGAAGGCAGCTGCCTGCCGTAAACGACGCGATGATCACGACCGCCGGCCAGATTCCCGCAACACCGGGCATCAGCAAACCGTTGCTCTGGATGATCGTATAATAACCAAAGCCCTGGATAACACCGATGAGCAATGTGGAATAACGCGTGATTTTTTCAAGTTTCTTCTTGCCCTCCTCGCCGCCTTCCTTCTGGAGGCGTTCGAGGGCCGGTATGGCAATTGTCAAAAGCTGAATGATAATAGATGCGTTAATATACGGCTGAATGGATAACGCGAATATCGTCGCCCGCGAGAAAGCGCTGCCCGACATGACATTCATCAGCCCGAACACCGTATTCTGCAATGAGTCAAAATACGTGCTGAGCCTGCTAGTGTCAACATAGGGGACCAAAACGGCATTTCCCAGACGGTAGAGCAGCAGGATGAAAAACATAAATATGAATTTCTTCCTGATATCGTCTATTTTCCAAGCGTTGCGTATCGTCTGAAGCACCTAAACCACCTCAGCCTTTCCACCGGCAGCTTCGATTTTTGCTTTTGCCGACTCTGAAAAAGCGGAGGCCTTAACCGTGATTTTTTTTGTGATGCTGCCGTTGCCGAGTACCTTGAAGCCATACTCGCATTTACTGACGATCCCGGCTGCAAGAAGCTCGTCTGCGCCGACGACGGCGCCGTTTTCAAATGCCTCAAGTGCTGAAACATTGATCGTTTCAAGCGGCTTGGCAAATATATTGTTGAAGCCTCTCTTCGGTACACGGCGGGCTAGAGGCATCTGTCCGCCTTCGAAGCCGACTCTGACGCCGCCGCCGGAGCGCGCCTTCTGACCTTTATGCCCGCGGCCGGCCGTCTTGCCGTTGCCTGTTCCCGGGCCTCTGCCTTTACGCTTTGCGACATGCGTTGACCCTTCTGCGGGTGACAGCTCATGTAAATTCATGCTCCTAGCGCCTCCTTACTCTTCTGTTACGGAAACAAGATAACCGATAAGAGCAATCTTGCCACGCGTCTGCGGATTGTCGGGCTGCACGGTTTCATTGCCGATTCTCGTCAGCCCCAAGGATTTGGCTGTGGCGACATGGCTCTCGAGCCTGCCGCTTAAGCTCTTCACAAGCTTAATCTTTAAACTGGCCATATGTCTTTGCCCCCTAACCCTGGATCTCGTCGACGCTCTTTCCTCTTGTCTTTGCGACCTGGGAAGCATCCCGGAGCGATCTTAAACCGACCATTGTTGCCGCAACGACATTTTGAGGATTATTGGAGCGCAGGCATTTCGTTCTGATATCGCTGATTCCGGCTGCCTCGACGACAGCGCGGACGGCGCCGCCGGCGATAACGCCGGTACCGGCCGGCGCGGGCTTCAACAGCACCCTTCCGGCTCCGAATTCACCGGTGACCTCATGGGGAATCGTCGTGCCGGAAAGCGTGATATTCACGAGATTCTTCTTGGCGTCTTCGATACCCTTGCGGATGGCTTCGGATACTTCCCCCGCCTTACCCAGGCCAAATCCGACCCGGCCTTTTCCGTCTCCGACGACGCAGAGAGCCGCAAACTTGAAAATACGACCGCCCTTGACTGTTTTTGAGACACGGTTCAAGGAAACGACCTTTTCCGAAAACTCAGACTGGACTTCGTCTCTTCTGTTATCTCTTCTGTTACCGCTGTAACTGTTACCGCTGTAAGCCATAATGTCTCCTCCCCCCGTTAAAATTTCAGGCCGCCCTCGCGGGCTCCCTCTGCCAGTTCCTTGACGCGGCCGTGGTAAAGATAGCCGCCGCGGTCAAAAACAACCGCCTCAATACCCTTCGCTCTGGCGCGCTCGGCAATCAGCATGCCGATTTTTTTCGCGCCTTCCTTATTTCCGCCCGGCCCCTGGAAATCCTTCTCTACAGAGGAAGCGGCGCAGAGCGTTTTCATGCCGACATCATCGATTACCTGTGCGTAAATATGTTTTCCGCTGCGGAAAACATCGAGCCTCGGGCACTCGGGCGTGCCGGAGACCTTGCTTCTGACTCTTTTATGGCGCTTCATGCGCTGCGCATTTGTATCAGGTCTTTTAATCATTCAGGCACACCTCCCTTTACTTTTTGGCGCCGGTCTTGCCTTCTTTGCGGCGAACGACCTCGTTGGCATATTTGATACCCTTCCCCTTGTATGGCTCGGGTGGTCTTCTCTTCCGGACATCGGCTGCAAACTGGCCGACAGCCTGCTTGTCAATTCCGCTCACGATGATCTTGTTGGGCGCCGGAACATCTATCTTGATGTCCTTTGTTTCCTCGACGATCACCTGATGGGAATACCCAAGGTTCATGATCAGCTTGCTGCCCTCTTTTATCACCCTGTAGCCGACGCCGCTGACATCCAGCTCCTTCTTGTAGCCCTTGGTCACGCCGTCGATCATATTGGCCACCAGCGTCCGGGAAAGGCCGTGAAGGGACCGTTGCTTCGGCTCGTCTGTCGAGCGGGTCACATTGACAAAACCGCCGTCGACAGCGACTTTGATCTCTGGTTTCAGCGTTGTCTCAAGCATTCCCTTGGGACCCTTGACCGTCACCACATTGGCGTCGTTAACCTTGACTTCAACGCCTGCCGGGATGGCGATGGGGGTTCTTCCTATTCTTGACATTCTTTCTCCCCCTTACCAGACAAACGCAAGGACTTCGCCGCCGACTTTTGCCTCTCTGGCCTTCTTGTCGGTCATGACACCCTTGGATGTTGAAATTATGGCAATGCCAAGCCCTCTGAGGACCTGGGGCAGCTCGCCGGCGCCCGCGTACATGCGCAGACCCGGTTTCGAAACACGGCGGAGGCCCGTAATGGCCTTCTCGTTGCCGTTGTATTTCAAGGTTATTTTGATAATGCCCTGCACACCGTCGTTAAAAAGCTGATAATTCTTGATATAGCCTTCTTCCAGCAGAATCTCGGCGATGGCTTTTTTCATGTTGGACGCCGGGACGTCAACCGTTGCGTGCTTCGCCGAACTGGCATTCCGGATGCGTGTCAGCATGTCGGCAATAGGATCTGTGATCTGCATAAGTTTTCCTCCTTAATAGAGTTACAGGCGGACATGTCAGTGACACGGCCTGTTGTCGTGGCGAGGTTCCCGATGAGTTGCTAGTTACTCGTTACTATTCACTAGTGACTATCAGGCCTTTCGCCATCGGTTTTTACCAGGATGCCTTTCTAACACCGGGGATTTGCCCTTTATAAGCCAGATTTCTGAAGCAGATACGGCAGATGCCGTAATCTCTCAGATAGGCGTGTGGGCGACCGCAGATTTTGCAGCGGTTATAGCTTCGGGTGGAGAACTTAGCATCTCTCTGCTGTTTCAGGATCATTGATTTTTTAGCCATCTTTTCTTCTCCTCCTTAAGCCTGGATAAACGGAGCACCCAGCAGATTCAAGAGCTCTCTTGATTCTTCATCGGTCCTGGCCGTTGTACAGATGACGATATCCATGCCTCTGATCTTTTCGATCTTGTCGTAATCGATCTCGGGGAAAATCAGCTGCTCCTTGACGCCAAGCGCGTAATTGCCCCTGCCGTCAAAGGAGTTGGCAGATATGCCGCGGAAGTCCCGGACGCGGGGAAGTGCGACGTTAAAGAGCCTGTCGAGAAATTCCCACATTTTATCCTGGCGGAGCGTCACCTTAACACCCACCGGCATGCCCTCGCGGAGCTTGAAATTCGCGACGGACTTTCTGGCCTTTGTGATAACGGCTTTCTGACCGGTTATCGCCGAAATATCCTTCACGACGGCGTCAAGCGCCTTCGTGTTGTCGCGTGCGTCGCCGCAGCCGACATTAACGACAACCTTATCAAGTCTCGGTACCTGCATCACGCTTTTGTAATTGAACTTTTTCATCAGGGCCGGAGCGACTTCTTCCTGATACTTTTTTTTCATTCTTGTCATTTAAGCCTCTCCTCCCCCTTATATTTCCGCGCCGCACTTTTTGCAGACCCGCACCTTGGACCCGTCCTTGGCTGACCCGTGGGCGGTTCTTGTGGGCTTGTTGCATTTCGGACAGACGCGCATGACCTTACTGGCGTAAATCGGGGTCTCCTTGGTAATGATTCCTCCCGGATCGCCCTGCTTGCGGGGTTTTGTGTGGCGCTTGGCCTTGTTGACGCCCTCGACGATCACCTTTCCGCCGGTGGGATCAACATTGATAACCTTGCCTTCCTTCCCCTTGTCCTTTCCGGACAGGACGATAACCTTGTCGTCTCTTCTGATATTCATAGTGTACCCCCCTATATCACTTCGGGAGCAAGGGACAGGATCTTCATATAATCCTTGTCGCGAAGCTCTCTGGCCACAGGCCCAAAGATACGGGTTCCTCTCGGGTTTTTATCGTCTTTAATGAGGACGGCCGCGTTTTCGTCGAAACGAACATACGTCCCATCGGCGCGGTGGACGCCCTTTGCGGAGCGAACGATAACCGCTCTGACCACCTCGCCCTTCTTAACGGTGCCGCCCGGCGCCGCTTTACGGACAGAAGCGATGACCACATCGCCTATATTGCCGTATCTCCTTTTGGAGCCGCCGAGGACGCGGATGCATTTTATTTCTTTGGCGCCGGTGTTGTCGGCGACCTTCAGATATGTTTCCTGCTGAATCATTGTGGCGCCTCCTTACTTTGCCTTCTCAATAATCTCAACGAGCCGCCAGCATTTATCCTTGGAAAGAGGCCGAGTCTCCATGACCCTGACCCTGTCGCCGATGCCGCACTCATTGTTTTCGTCATGTGCTTTCAGTTTGTATGTTCTCTTGATAATCTTTTTATAAAGAGGATGCTGGACGCGGTCCTCAACGGCCACGACGATCGTTTTATCCATCTTGTCGGATACGACTTTTCCAACCCTTGTCTTTCTGGAAGCGGTTCTTTCGTCATTCATCTCACTTACCTCCTTTATTGCTCGAGTTGGTTCTGACGAATAATGGTCTTGACTCGGGCAATATCCTTTTTGACTTGGGCGATCTT
>JAAYBH010000253.1 GCA_012718935.1 Clostridiales bacterium | reverse complement strand
TGGGATCATCGTACAATAATAGGCATAAGTGAGCGAACCGGATATGCGCCGAGGCGCATATCCGGTCCCTGTAAGTGGTGTGGGGGAGAAGGAGTAGGTTGTTTTATTTGATGATCTGCGCTCCGGCTGCTTTATTTCCGGCGGCGTCAAGCAGATCGGCCGAGGCTGCAGCAAGGACGATATTGTCGGGGTTCGTGCCGCCGTTGGCGTTTGCCGTGATTGACACGACCAGCAGGCTGTTTGCCGTCCACGCGTAGGTGAAGGCGATATCACCGGCCGTGCCGAGGTCATTGACCGTCACATGGGCCAGCACGGCGGAGAGGACGGCCGCCCTGCTTTCCGTTGTCAGGTTTTCGGATAGAACCAGCGCGGCGCCGGACGTGGCGCCCCCCGCCGTTAAGGTACTGACAGGCAATGCGGTCATGACGGCCGGCGCGGCTTTGTCGGTCGTGGCCAGGGCGCCGGTTGACGTCAGCTTGTTCCCGGCGCTGTCCTCAAGCGTGCCCTGTGTATAAGTGATTGCCGGTGCTGTGCCGGTATCCGGGGCGCCTGATTCCTTGAAAGTGATGTATATAATGTGATTGCCCGCCGTATCGCCTGCCGCGGCGGGACTGAAGGCCTCGCCGCTGTAGCCCGCCACATCAAAATTATGGGCGCTGACCGTGCTGTCCTTGATGTTTTCGCTGAAGGTCAGCCTGACGGCGTCCAGACAGCCGTCCTTATCCAGGTCCTGCGTCTCGAGTGCGGTGATGACAGGTGCGATTTTATCGAGAATTGTTACTGTTGCGGGTGTCGCGGCGCTGACGGAGGCAACGGCCACGTCACCCGATACGGTGTTGCCGAAAATGTCTTTTGTGTTGGCCGTCCCGATGGCGAGCTTGACAGCGGCCGGATCTGAAGCGGCAGCCCTCGCGTCTGCCGTAAGGATGCTGGCAAGGGTGATCGTCACAATCTTGCCGGTTGCGTCGAGGGCGTACCCTGTGCCGGCGGTAACGGGCGTCACGCCGTCCGGCTTGTACAGCCTGAATTCCCCGGCATCAATGGTTTTCATCGGATTTGAGAAGGTCACCTGCAGCTTGTTGACAGCAATAGCGGCGGGCGCCGATACGGCGGTCAGGCTGGCGGCCTTGCGGACGAAAACAGTGATCGTATCCATTGTATTGTCTGCGGCGTCCTTGAGGCCGCTGATGGTGATATCCGTGACACCGGCGCCGGCGGACACGCCGCCCTGGAGCGCGCTGCCCGGAATTGTCAGCGTCACGCTTTTTCTGTCGGCGGCCGGAACAGCGGAAGCGCCCGACGCCGGCGAAAGCTGTGCCCTTGTATAAGCCGCGGCGGAGCCGTCCAGATCAACAGCGTAATTGGATAAGTCTGTGAGAGTGCCGGATGTGATTGCCTCGGAGAAATAGACGGTGACCTTACCGTCAACGCTCGGAGGTCCGGCGGTATAAGGGGCGCTCAAAACAACGTCGGTCACCGCCGGCTTTACCGTGTCCGTCACCGGGTTGAGCCCAAGCCGATCAATGAGCTTTAACGCCGTATTGCCCTTCACGCTCATATTCAGCGCTTGAACCGTCATCGCCGCGAGCGTCTCAAAGGTAAAGGAGCCCTTGGGAACGTTCAGACCCAACTTCTCCGCAAAGCTTTCGACAGTTTTCCAGGTGAAATCCTCAGGTATCGTATATCCGAGCGCCACCAGAAGGACTTTCGCAAATTCTCTTGCCGTGAGATGCGCCATGGGGTTGAAGCGCCCGTTTGAACCGATCCAGTTGTATTCGGGATGGGCTTTGGCAAACGCCATGCCCTTCTTGACAAAGGGCGAGTGGCCGCGGTGATCGTCAAAATTGTCGTGGCCTTCGTGCCAGAGGTACTGCTCGAGTTTTTCAGAGTCATTCATGAGCCTGAGGTAGATGATAAACGCCTGTATGCGTGTCGGCTTGGATTTAGCGTACTCATATGTCACGCCGTCGGCATCGGATCCAAACAGGAGTCCCAGCTCGATGAGCGTCCGGATATCGTCATTTAAGACAGGCTGCTTACCGTTTTTACCGTTGCCCTTCGCGTATGCAGCCGTAAAAAGCGATGCGCACAAAGCCATCACAAGGATAATTGTTAAAATACTTTTAAGCTTCTTCAAGGTCAATGCTCCTTTCTTGAACGGGCGCTTCATAAATCCGCTTTCACTGGTAATACGAATCAGAAGAGAGATTCCTTGCGGGCATGCGCCTTAATGTAAATAACTGTGCACAGTCAATGTGGTATACTGAAGAAAAAAGAACGGAGGTTTTATATGAAAATCAAAGCGGCGGTGGTTTTTGAAAAGGCCGCGCCTTTTCAGATGACGGAACTTGATTTGGACGCGCCGAAGGAGGGCGAGGTGCTCGTCAAAGTGGCGGCCTGCGGCGTGTGCCATACAGACGAGGTGGCCCGGCAGCAGATCATACCGGTGCCGTTGCCGGCGGTGTTCGGGCACGAGGGCAGCGGTGTTGTTGAGGCGGTCGGCCCCGGCGTGACAGGGTTTAAAAAAGGCGACCGTGTCGGGTTCTCTTACGGGTATTGCGGGGTCTGCGAGGCATGCCGCCGGGGCATGCCCTACGGCTGTGAGGAAAACAGGCGGCTGAATTTCTCGGGCGCCCAGCTGGACGGGACGAAGCGCCTTCATTTTAACGGGCAGGAGGTCTCCTCCTTTTTCGGGCAGGGGGCCTTTGCCACCCACGCCGTCGTCCACGTGAACAATCTGATCCCTGTGCCGGACGGTATCGACACGGCGCTCATTGCCCCCATGGGCTGCGGCATCCAGACAGGCGCGGGCGCTGTCCTAAATTACCTGAAGCCGGACCCTGCCAGCTCCATTATCATCACCGGCTGCGGCCCGGTAGGCCTCTCCGCCGTCATGGCCGCGAAAATCGCCGGCTGCTTAACCATCATCGCCTGTGACGTGATCGATTCCCGGCTGGACATGGCAGCGCAGCTCGGCGCGACGCATACGATCAACAGCAGAAACGTCGGCAGCGTTGTCGACGAGGTCAGAAAGCTCACCCGCATCGGGACAGATTACGCCGTCGACTGCACCGGCATCGGCGCCTGCGTCCGCCAGTCCCTGAACTGTGTCCGGAGCCTCGGCACGTGTATCGTCCTTGGCGCAACCCAGGAACTGACAATCCATGTGGAAAACGAGCTTATGGGTGCGGGAAAGAAGCTCATCGGCATCGTCGAGGGCTGCTCGATTCCGCAGCTCTTCATTCCCCAGCTGCTGGAATACTACAAAAAAGGCCTGTTCCCCTTCGACAGGCTGATTACCTACTATGATTTCAAGGATATCGCCTCGGCCTTTGAGGATACGCACAAGGGAAAGGTCATCAAGGCCGTACTGAGAATGGATGCCGAATAGGCTTCCATACATAAAAGACCAACAGGAAATGATGGCGGTATAGAATTTGAGGATATACTTTCATATTTCGAGTAGAGGACATTACAACATGCGCCAACAGCCCCGCGTGAATTTCTTCACGCGGGGCTGTTGGTGTCTAAGGCATGCTATATTTTGCCCTCGCCCTTCAGCCAGGCGATGGTGTCGCGGATCGTCTCCTCGAACGGGCGGGCCTTGTAGCCGAGCTCTCGTGAAGCCTTCGCGTGGGAATACAGGGAGTTTTCGCTCAGGGTGTGGAGGGAATAGGTACAAAAAAGCGGTTGCTGGCGTTTGAGCTTGTAATAGAGCGCCGTGAAGGGCAACCCGGCTTTGGCGAGCCACATGGGCGCAAAAAATCGCGTCCTTTTTTTGCCGGTTTCCCTGTGAAACAGGTCGAACATCTCCGGGACGGATACCTGGCGGTTGCCCAGAATATAGCCCTCTCCCGTCCGCCCCTTGTCGGCTGCGGCGACAATGCCCTGGGCCACGTCCCGCACGTCGACGAAATCGAATCCGCTTTTGACGCCAAAGGGCATTTTCCCCCGGCAGAACTGGATGATGAGCTGGGTGATGTTGTTGCTGCGGGCATAATCGTATGGGCCGAGGATGCCGCAGGGATAGACAATAACGGCATTCAGGCCGTTTTTGACGGCGGCGCTCACATAAGCCGTCGCCTCGGCCTTCGTTTTGGCATACGGCCCGACGACCTTTGATGGGTCAAAGTCCTCGATCTCCGCCATCATCTGGCCTTGGGGCAGCGTCGGCATGGCGTGGATGGAGCTCACATAGACGAGCTTCTTCACATGGTTTGTAACACATGCGTCGACAATATTTTTCGTACCGCCCACATTAACCTCGTAGATTTTTTTTGAATATTTCATCGAGGTGCTGACGATCCCGGCACAATGGATGACGATAATATCCGTCCCCTCCGGGACGTCAAAAAACTGCGCTAGGGCTGCCTTGTCAAGGAGGTCGCCCTTGACCTGCTCAATGCCGCACGGCAGCTCGGCTGACGATTTATCTTCCGGCATCACAAGCACACGGATGTCATGCCGCCCCGATTCCAGAAGCTCCCTGACAAGGTTGCTGCCCAGATGGCCCGCGGCGCCGGTCACCAAGTATTTGATACCCATGAACGATCCTTTCTTCCTTGGATAAATTTCTGCGTGCTGAAATTTATTCCATAGCAAAAATGCGATGCATTTTTGCGTGCATTATTGCGTACACATTGTTGATTATCTGTCACAATTTAATTATACTAACAGTGTGTCTGTTATCAATAGGCAGATTTGGACTGAATGCATGATACCCGACAGCTTTTCAGGAAAATGTCGGGTATCGCATCAGACAAATCGTAAACTTTTTATGAACGGGTGGTAAGGATATGGCGGAGAAAACGGACAGGCGGATCAAATACACAAAAATGGTCCTGAAGCAGAGCCTCTTAAATCTCATGCATGATCAGCCGATCGAAAAAATAACGGTCAAAGATATCTGCGAAAAAGCCGACATCAACCGCGGCACGTTTTATGCGCATTACAAAGACCCGTATCATCTGCTGACTCAGATTGAAAATGAGCTCTTCGACGAAATCAATGCCTCCGTCGAATCGTCATTAAAAGCCGAGTCGATCTCCGGGCTGCTGGATGAAATTTTTGTGTCGATCCAGGAAAACATCGATCTTTGCCGTGTTTTGTTCAGCGATCACGGAGACAAGGTGTTTGTGCGGCGGATCATGAACATCGCGCGCGAGAGAAGCATTGCCGAATGGAAAAAAATCATCCCGTCGTCGAAGGATGAGCAGCTGGAGCGCCTGTACACCTTCTACGCCAGCGGCTGTGTGGCGATCGTTCAGGATTGGTTTCAAAACGGCATGAAGGAGAGCCCCCAGGAGCTGTCCGATTTCATCGAAAAAATCTCGGTTCAGGGTCTTCGCGCGCTTCGGTAACCGGACGTCATCCCGGGAAGGCCTTTTTGACAAGAGCGGCTAATATAATCGTTGTGTTTGCATTTTGCGCGGTGTGGGTGTTGACCTGTACCGCGTTTGTTATTTCTCGATGAGGGGTAATGCCCGTGAGGAGTCGGCGCGTCTGGGAAGCCGCGCCCTACGGGGTGGGAGGAAGGCGGGTGAACACAGTTCGCCGCTACGGTCGGGGACGGCGGGCGATTAATAATCGCCCCTACGGTCGGGGAAGACCGGAAGACCAAGCGAAAGCTCCCGGGCGAAAACCTCATTGAGAAATATGACAGGGAGGATGACACATGCCGGACTATGAAAAGCTTTACAGGATCGTATTCAACGGGATCACCGACGCGCTGGACGCTATTGAGAGAGAGGAGTATCAGCGTGCGAGGGAGATACTGGTGAAGGCGCAGCAGGCGGCGGAGGATTATTATGTGGAGGACGGCGAGGAAGAAAACGACCCGCCTTCCGGCGGGTCTGAGGACTTGCCTTTATATGTGCTGCCGCATGATGTGTTTGAAAGCGGCGCGGGACAGGATTGGCAAGAGCAGAGCTCTTGCCCTACATAAGCATACAATTCATGCGGTGCGGTGCGAAACAGGTGCGGGACACCGAGGGCGGCGTCCCCTAGGCCGTCCGTGCGTAACGCCGCACCCGAACCAATGCTGAATGACAGCTGGCGCTACATTGCCAGTTCTGTCCGGCGGATGAGGTCGTTTTGGCCGGTGGGGTGCAGCTCCACGAAGTAGGCGGAGAAGCCGGCCACGCGGACGACCAGGTTCTTGTGCTTGTCGGGGTTCTTCTGGGCGTCCTTCAGCGTGTCGGTGCTGATGACGTTGACCTGGAGCTCCATGCCGCCCATGTCAAAATACGTCTGCATCAGCTGCATGAGCTTTTTCCAGCCGCCCTCTCCGGCCAAAGCCGTCGGGTGGAACTTGAGGTTCATGAGCGTCCCGTTGGGGAAATCCGTCTGCTTGATGGCGGCGACAGAGGTGATGACACCGGTGGGGCCGTTCTTGTCGTAGCCTTGGGGCGCGGCGATGCCGTCGGCCAGGGGTTCGCCTTTCTTGCGGCCGTCGGGGGTGGCCGGCGTGACCATGCCGAACATGACGTTCGTTGTGACGGGATACAGCCCGGCGCTGCAGCGGCCCCGGGGGCCCGTCAGCTTGTTGACGGCGTCGGCAAAGCACTGGGCGGCAAAGGTGACGAACCGGTCGCACTCTGGATTGCCGTTGCCGTAGTGGGGGGCCTCGCTGAGGATATAGCGGTGGAGCTCCTCATAGCCCTCCCAGTTGCTTTTAATGGCGTCGTACAGCTCCCGGGCAGTGCAGACCTTCTTTTCAAAAACGCAGTGATTGATAATGTTCAGCGAGTCGGCCACGTTGCCGATGCCCACGCCCGAGTCGCCGGTGGAATTGTATTTGGCGCCGCCCCACATGACGTCCATGCCCTTTTCCATGCAGCCCTCCATTGTCGCGGAGACAAGCGGGTTCGGCAGCACCTCCCGGGCCACGTACTCGAAGGCGTTGATGTTCATGATATGCCAGCGGACCCAGGTCTCCACCTGCTTTTTATACGCCTCCATGACCTCCTCGATGGATGTCATGTCGTAGAGATACCCCGTCGCCGGACCGAGGCGGGGATTCGGCGTCCCCTCGGGCGCCGGCATAAAAGCGTTGAGCATGGGAACAAACGTATGGCCGTCGTTAATGGCCAGAAGCAGTGCGTTTGCCAGATTCATATAGCTCTCCGTGCCGGTGCCGCCGCAGGCAGGCCACTCGGTGCCGCAGCCGGCGGGTTCCACGCAGCCGATGAGGCAGTAATTCCGCGCGTCCTCCAGACTTAGCCCGCGCCCCATCAGCGCCGGGATGATCACCTCGTCGTTTTCAAAGGATGGCACGCCGCCGGCGATTTTCGTCGTCTCGATGGCCGCCTCCCATAATTCGGGCGGCGTATTTTTATGGATGCGGAGCGCCTGGGGGGGATCGTGCAGAACGAGCCGCCCGGCCGTCTGCAGCATCATATACGTGACGGCGTTGGACGCGTCGTTGCCGTTTTTATCGACGCCTCCCATCGTCATCAGCTGGCCGCTGGTGTAGCCGGGGTTGGACTGGGTCGCCCCGTAGCTCCAGGGCTTGTTCATCTCTGCCATCTTCAGATAGAAAAGATCCAGGATCTCCTGGGCGTATTCCGGCGTGATCACGCCGTTTTTAATGTCATTGTCGTAAAAGTCGCCCAGATACTGGTCCACGCGGCCGAAGCTCATGCCGTGCATGTTGGCGTCCAGACACAGGGCGGTCTGGTACATAAAGAGGCACTGCACCGCGTCCACATAGCTGCGGGCGGGCTTCTCCACCGTCCAGTTAAGCGTATCCACCATCATTGCAAGCTCTTTTTTGCGCGCGGGGTCGGTCTCCCGGGCCCACTTCTCCTCTGCCAGCCTAGCATAGCGCTTTGTCAGCGTGATAATGCCGTCGCAGACGATGGACACGGCCCTGTAGAAGTTGTACTGGTCAATGGTCTTGCCGGGCATTGCCTGTTCAATGAGCTCCGCCATCTTTCCTTCCGCCTCGACCTTGATGGCGCCGAAGCCCTTCCGGACCGCGGTATTGTAGCCGGTGCAGAAGTGCCCCACGGGGGACTGGCACTGACCCACGGGTCCGAATTGGGTGACGCCGTTGGCCGCCAGCGGCTTGTACGCGTCCAGTATGTTGGCGTCTGTTTTTGCGCTCATGCACTCCTTCATCCAGAAATCGACAGTGGAGAGGATATAATCCCGATCCTCCTCCGCCAGGATATAGGGGTCAATCTCCCGGGTGCTGATGAACCGGCTTTTGACCTCTTCCTTCAGCCAGCTGACGGAATTCTCCGGATACAGCGCGCAGGCGCGGTACTTTGCCGACTGCGCCCCGACAATGATCTCGCCCTCGTCGATGCGGATGGGAATATTATAAAGGATGTTCTGCAGATTCTTTGCCCTTTTGAGGATGCCGGTCATATCGGGATTCTGCATATAAAACTCCGTGATGAGCCTGTATCTGGCCGTGCAGATTTCCGGCTTCGTCTCCCGGTACTTCTCCCTCATTTTCAGAACGCGCTCCGTGACGGGCTTCAGCTGATACATGGTCTAACCTCCTGCAAATATCAATCGTTACATATATATCATTTTTATCCAGTATAACACGTACGCCGCTGAAAAATAAAGCCGCCGGCGTTATGACCTTATGCAACATTTGAATGAGCGCACTCTAAAACGCCGGGCATGGTCAATGCCCGGCTATCGGATACTCACCAGAAAATAATAGACAGACGTTGAGGATTCGTACTCCCCCAATTCTTCGATATATCTGCCCTGCCTCGTCACGTAGACTTCAGTTTGGTAGACGCCGGGCTCGAGGCCTTCAAACCCGGCGAGTGTCAGCGCCCTGCCCTCTCGGAGGCTTTTGCCGTTTTGGGCGATTTTGTACCGCGTCATGTTGGCTTCCTTGATCCAAATTGAAAAGTCGCCGGCCAGGGTCAGTTCCTCCACCAAACCATAGTCCTCAAAGCGCGGGAAGGCGTCGCCCGCGACCATGCAGCCCGCCTCCTCGCTGTACGTCGTCGAGCAGACAAAATGACCAGCCGGATAAATCGTCCTGCCGCCCGATGCCGCGGTGAAATGCAGCTTTGTGCCGAACTGGCCGTTTCGCGCGATTTCCAGCTGCGTATAGTCGTCGATACCGATAAGCCCAAGACATGTTTTCAGGGTGAAGAAGGATTTGTACAAGCAGATGGGCACATCGGGGATCTCTATCACATATGATTCCTCCGGCAGCGCTCCCCGGGGCAGGAGGCTGAAGGAGAGCAGCACGCCGTCTCCTTTGAATTCGGCAGGCTCAATCCACGGGGCCGGCGTCAGAAGGTCCATCAGCGCCCGGATATCCGACGCGTCCTCATAACAATATTGGCTGTCCGCGTTATCAAATGTAATCCGAGCGATATCCTGGGGAAACAGCGATTTGTCGCAGCTTTCATACAGGTACGCCCCGACGCCGAATGTAACGAACTTCCCGGCAAAGCCGATATGGATCGTCTCCCCGTTTTTCAGGCAGACGTCGTATTTCAGCGTGGGGACAAGCTTGACCTTTGCGTCGGGCTTGCCGGACAGCTGAACCTGCTTCAGCCTGTTCAGGACGGCTTTTTCCTGTTCCCTGCCGTTCAACGGGTACATTATATTCTCAGCGGCCTGCTCCTGCCAGAACAGAACAGCTGCCACGTCATCGAAAGCGAGATCCTTCAGGAGTGGAATGGGCGCCGGATTGTCAGTAATCATGTCTCCGCTCTCAGCCGGCACCACTGGCTGTGTGATCTCCGGCGTGCCGGAGACGCCGCTCCCGTTCCCCGGTGGCGAGGCCGTAACCTCAGGCTTGCCCGGTTCGACGCTCGAGCAACCCACCAGCAAAAAAAGAACGATACAGGCAAAAAACATTCTCTTCATCGCATACCCTCCCGCTCAACTCAATACGGTTGTTGGACGCTATTCCGGCGCTTATTGTTCCTTATTAAGGGAAAACTCCCGATCTTTGGCCGTTCATCGGAATTCGTTCGTTACTTAG
>JAAYBH010000252.1 GCA_012718935.1 Clostridiales bacterium | reverse complement strand
TCAGAGGTCAAAAAAAATCCGGAAACCAAGGATTACTATAGGCTTTACGATATCCGGGACAAATCGCAATACACGGAATAAGTCGCGCGGCGCACAGCCGAAAGGAGATCATTATGGAAGACAAGAAACAAAGCGGTTATCCCATTTATACGGAAGACGAGCTGGGCATGATTCAGCAGGTCGCCTCCGCCAGTGATTGCACAGGCCTGGAGCCGACGCCGCCGGTTTCGATAAACGAGGCCGAATCGTACGCCGAGCTCTACAACAAGCCACAGCAGACGGAGCGCGTCAATAACGGTTTTCAACAAGTACACCCGAAGAAGCGCGATTTCTAGCCCTGCAAAAGATGAAACCCTGCATAAGCAGGGTTTCATCTTTTGCGCACGCACTTTTATCTCTTGACAAACCGGACGAATCCGCCGCCGATTTTCGTCGTATCGAACCATTTTTTTAAGTCCACATGCAGGAGCTTACCCTCGTCGGCCACATCGGCGAAGGCGGCGCTGCCGTCCTCCTCATATCGCAGCGACAAAACCGTGACCCAATGCCATGTGTCCAGCAATTCTTCCTCGCCTTTGTCAAGGCTCAGAAACGCCACCGGCACGTCGTTATTGATGGATTCCCCGAGAAAAGCGAGCAGATTTGTAAATTCGGGCCGGTATATCTTCTTCTTGGGGATGTCCAGCTCCTCCGGCAATATATCAAGCTGCTTTGAGGCGATATAAGCCAGTACGCCTTTTTTCAGCGCAGCAGTCGACGGAATCCCCTGCATACCGGGCGTTACGAATTTCCAGACATCCTCCATGAGCTCCTGAAAATCGCACTTTGAAAGCGGCGCAGGTTCATTTTCCGCATCGGTGCGGCTGCGGTTTACATAGCTGATGATATTTGAAACCGTCGTCGGCCCGCAGCCCGACATACGCTTCCACCAGGCGCCGTACCACTCCTGCCAGCCGCCGTAATAAACCTCCGCGTTCTCATCGAGAACTTCGAAAAGCTTTATATTTTTGATGGAGACTTTCTTCATATCTAAACCTCATGCGATTGTGCTACATAACAACCTATCCGCTCTATTTTATTGCGGTTATCATGAATATGGAACAAGACGCGCGCAGCATGTCATAAGAGTATCATTACAGGGCAGACACGAGGTCTGCCCCTATGGGTTCCGCATTGTTCATACAAACGGAGGTATGTTATTTTAATTCCACCACATATTTATCGAGCAGCTCCACGGGGTGGTACGACATTTTTGAGATGCGCAGGCCCTCGACGCCGTCGTCCTCTTCCCTGTTGATCAGCGTCACACCGCCGGTAGTGTACATTTTCGCGAACTGATTGACGAGCATCGGATAGGAACCGCGGAATTCCGTCAAGGATTTTTCAATATGGACAAACAGCGTGTCGCCGACGATCTCGCCGAGGGATGCCCCGACAACATGTCCTTCAACCCGGAGCACCCCGCCGAAGAGCCTGTATTTCTCCATATTGTCGAGAACCTCAAGCGTTTTGAGGTTGCCCTCGTCATAGGCCGGGTAATCCTTGACATGCTCACTGGCGTAACTCTCAAAAAAGTCCCTGACCGCGTGAAGGTTCGTTTCGTCGATCGCTTCAAACGACCAGCCGGGATGTTCCCGCAAAAACCGGTTGATGTGGTTGCGCTGGCCGCTGTACTTCCTTCCGGTAAGGCTCGTGATGTCGTCGCTATTGTACAGGTAATCGGACCACGCCCGATCCGTATATGCCCCGGCATCGGGATAAAGCGCCCTGATCCGTTCCAGACGGTGCGGCGAAACGGCGCACAATCTCGGCACACACCCGATCGTACGGCAGTAGTCAATGATTTTTTCGTACGCTTCCTTCTCGTCGCAGGATTCGCCCCGGGGCGGCGTGAATGCGATATCACCGGTCAGATATCTGACCTTCAGATAGAGAACTCCGCTGATAATTGCGAATTCTGTTTTAAACAGATCGCGCCATATAAACGTTCCGCCGATCGTACAGTCGCAGATTCGGCAAAGATTACTCGCAAAATACGGCCTGAGGTGATCTATATGCTCAAGGTCAAGAGCTGTAAAGTCCAAGATTGTCCCCCATTATTTCGTCCAGTTCAATAATTCTTTATTTTTTACAAAGTACTCAACGCCGGAATACAGAGTCACCAGGACAATAATACCGACGCATATATGAATAAGCAGCTGCGGGACCGGCAAAAACATCAGGATGATGCATGCCATTGTCGACGCTGTTTTAATCTTGCCCGACGTTCCGGCGGCTATGACACGTCCCTTGTCGACAGCCACCAGCCGAAGCGCTGTGACGGCGAATTCGCGGATGATGACAATCAGCACGGCCCACGCGGGCATCAAACCTTGCTGGGTAAACCACAGCAGCGCGGCGACGACGAGCACCTTATCCGCCAGCGGATCCATGAATTTGCCGAAATCCGTGACCTGGTCACGGTTCCTGGCAATCCATCCGTCGGCAAAATCGGTGAGGCTGGCAATCGCGAAAATCGCAAGCGCCACATATTGGTTGCCTTCAAATCCAATGTATAAAACAGCCAGAAACGCAGGTATGAGTATGACTCTCAGCATTGTCAGCTTGTTTGCCGTGTTCATTTACTCCTCCACCAGAACGCCAAGCGGTTCGCCGTCAAGCGTATCGTTGATCCGGACCAGGTTAAAATCATTCATTTTGACATTATCACCCGAAAAGTAGACGAGGCCGTCTATTTCCGGAGACTCGGCGTAGCTTCGGCCATAGTAATATGTACCGTCAAACCCTTCAACCAAAACAGGCGTCACGCTGCCGATCCGGCTCTTCGAAAAACTATCCAGAATGCCGGACTGCAGCGCCATGATCGCTTCGGCCCGCGCGCACGCCGTTTCGCTGTCCGGGTATTCCATAACCGCGGCTTTTGTGCCCTCCTCCGGCGAATACGGAAAAACACCGGCGCGTTCGATTTTAGCGTCCTTGAGAAAATCAAAAAGCTCCTTGAATTCCGGCTCGCCCTCACCCGGGAGTCCCGTAATCAGGCTTGTCCGTAGCACAACGCCGGGAAGCCTGTCCCGGAGCTTTTTAAAGAGCGCGCGGATATCAGCGCCCGTCCCGCGGCGGCACATCCTTTGAAGTATCCCGTCGTTGATATGCTGGATGGGGATATCGAGATACTTCAGTATTTTATCATTTTTTGCGATGACGTCAATAAGCATATCGCTGATTTCATCAGGATAAAGATAGTGCAGCCTTATCCATTTCAGATCCTTTATCCCGCAGAGTTTTTCCAGCAGCTCCGCAAGGCGGCGCTCACCGTACAGATCAAGGCCGTACCGCGTCGTATCCTGAGCGACGATGATCAGCTCCCTGATACCGCGGGACACAAGCTCTTCCGCTTCGCGCAAAATATTCTCCAGCGGGCGGCTCCTGAACCGGCCCCTGATATCAGGGATAACACAGTAGGCGCACCGGTTGTCGCAGCCCTCAGCGATCTTCAGGTAAGCCCAGACGCTTGATGTTGTGATGACCCTGTCAACTTCCGGGTCCGGTATGCTGTTGTCGCCGAATTTTGTGTATAATTTGCCGCCCAGCGCCGTCCTGACAGCCGCAACGATATCCTGATAGCTGCCGACGCCCACAAGGGCGTCAATTTCCGGCAGCTCCTCCAGCATTTCATCCTTATAACGCTCCGAAAGGCAGCCGGCGACGATGATCCTTTTAATCCTGCCGTCTTTTTTTGCCCGGCCAAGCGCCAGGATCGTCTCGATGGCCTCCATTTTGGCACTCTCGATAAAGCCGCAGGTGTTGACCACGACGGCGTCCGCACCGTCGGTATCGCCCGATATTTCATATCCCGCTTCACGCAGGAGATAGAGCATCTGCTCGCTGTTGACGAGGTTTTTCGCACAGCCGAGAGATATGAGTCCCACCTTATTCATTTTCAATCCGATCCTTTAAAATCCTTATATCTCTCTACGGCTGATTTTATTTCGTCCCATGTGAAGCCGCGGCGGTATAAAGCGTCCGAGGCGCGTTTGAGTGATGCCGGGTCCGGCGTTTTCCCTCCGAGCTTGTTAACCAGTAAATTATACGCCCTGTCGTCCGCTTCCGGCAGCTCGTTTAACGCATCCTCCCACAGCTCCCTGCCGATGCCGCGCCGGTACAGCTCGTCCTGCACGCGCATCCTTCCATAACCTCGGGATATATAGTGCCTTACGATAAGCGACGCATATTCCGCGTCGTTGACGGCGCCGATATTTTGGAGCCAGTCGGCCGTCTTCTCCGCCGTCTCCCCGCTCTCGCCTTTTTGGAGCAGCCGTTCGGTGATCTCCCGGCGGGACATATTGCGTTTGCCGAGAATCCGCAGGGCGCGGGCTTTCGCCGAAGCCTCGCCTGCTGATGCGGCGAGGGCGCCATATTCATCCCCGTCCAGTTCACGCCCGGTATAAAGGCTGTAATCGGCGATCAGCGCCACATTGACGCGCAGCCTTTCCCCATTTTCAAACTCAGCGTAAAAAACCTCCGGATTCTTCTCCGAACGCGCCAGCTTCGTAATCTTCACACTTCACACTCCGGAACATCACTGGGGTCGTTCCCTACATTGATGCGGGCCCCCGCGTCGCCAACTACCCCTCAAAATCCTCGGCTGAAACATCGACGGCGCGTCCGGCGGCCTTAGCGGCAATTTTTTCCTGGGGCGTCATGAGCCTGGCCGCGTCGCGCCGGATCTTTGCCTCGAGGTCATCGGCAATATCAGAATTTGCTTTCAGGTACTCCTTTACACCATCGCGGCCCTGAATGCGGGTTTCCCCGAGGGTGAACCACGCGCCGCCCTTCTCTATCAGGCCAAGCTTGACGCCGAGATCGATCAGCTCGCCTGTTTTTGAAATACCCTCGCCGTACATGATATCGAACTCCGCCTCTTTAAATGGCGGCGCAACCTTATTCTTGACAATTTTTGCTCTCGTTCTGTTGCCGATGACCTCGGACCCGTTTTTCAGGGCTTCGATGCGCCTGACATCGATCCGGACGCTGGCAAAATATTTCAGTGCGCGGCCGCCGGGAGTCGTTTCGGGGTTGCCGTACATGACGCCGATTTTCTCGCGCAGCTGGTTAATAAAGATGACGATGCAGTTTGTTTTTGAGATGGAACCCGCCAGCTTCCGGAGCGCCTGAGACATGAGCCGCGCCACAACGCCGACGCTGGAGTCGCCCATCTCGCCCTCAATCTCGCTGCGCGGAACGAGCGCCGCAACGGAGTCGATGACGACGACGTCGATGGCGCCGGAGCGCACAAGCGTCTCCGTGATGGCCAGCGCGTCCTCGCCGGTATCGGGTTGTGAAATGAGAAGGCTTTCAATATCGACGCCAAGCGCCCGGGCGTAGGCCGGCTCCAGGGCATGCTCCGCGTCGATAAACGCGACCTCGCCGCCCTTTTTTTGAGCGGAGGCAATGATATGCAGTGCCAGGGTCGTTTTACCCGACGACTCAGGCCCGTATATCTCAATAATGCGCCCCTTCGGCACACCGCCGATGCCCAGCGCCAAGTCCAGGGACAGCGAGCCTGTGGAGATGGATTCGACGTTGACGGCGAGGTTCTCGCCGTATCGCATGATTGATCCTTTTCCGTAGCTCTTTTCGATCTGCGATATTGCCGTCTCAAGTGCTTTTCTTTTGTCGTTAGCCGGTCCTGCCTGCTCCACTTTTTTCTTTTCCGCCACGTGATGACCCTCCCTGATTTTATGAATGATAGGTTCCGATGATAACTCTGTCTATATTCAACGAGTCTTTATACGTTTTTATATCCGTGAAGCCGTTTTGCTCCAGAATGCTTTGCACGCTGTCCGCCTGCCCGACTCCGCACTCAAAGGCCATTAACCCCTTATCCTTCAGCACCGATTTCCACTCGGACACTATGCTCCTGTAGAACCGAAGCCCGTCGGGGCCGCCGTCCAGAGCCATCGCCGGCTCAAATTCACGGACGGACGGGTCAAGCTCTTTCAAGTCGTCGGTTGGTATGTAAGGCGGATTGCAGACAATGATATCAAACAGTCCCAAAAGCATGGGCGGCGCTTCCAGTGCGTCGAGCTCTATACTGGTAACGCGGCGCGTCAGGTTGTTTTTCATCGTGTTGGATCGGGAGATTTTCAGAGCTTCCTGGGATTTGTCCGCCAGGAGCACGCGGCAGAACGGCAGGTTTGCGGCGATGGCAAGCCCGACACAGCCGGTACCGGCGCACATGTCCAGAACACGGATTCCATCGAGATTATCTCTGAACACGTCTCTGACGGCATCGACGAGCACCTCCGTATCCACACGCGGGATCAGGACATGATGATTGACATTGACAGGCAATCCGAAGAACTCCCATTCACCCAGGATGTATGCTATCGGCTCGCCTGAAATCCGCCGCTGCAAAAGGTCCTCGGCTGCGTTTTCGAAGGAATCGTCCGGAACATAGAGATGCCTGTCCCGCATAAACTGTTCCTTTGTCTTTCCTGAAACGGCGACAGCGATCAGCCGCGCCTCAAGATCGAAAGCCTCGATCCCCGCCTCGCGCAGCCTTTTCCGAACTTCAAGAAACACATGATTGTAGGTTTTAATCTTTATCCCTCCATGGATATGATACATCTGTTGCTTTCCGCCCTCTCCTGAACGGCGTTACGCGGCACAGGAGGCAATCCTCAGTCGCCCTTCGGGCGCCAGCTCCCTTGAAAAGGGAGCCTAAGGATCGCAGCATGGTGACCGGGGCGGAGCCCCTTACCAATGGGGGTATGGGGCGAAGCCCCATTCCTTTATTGGGCGGGTGGACGGGCATTCAATCACCATTTATCCTCCTCGCCGGTTTTTTCGGGCACAACGAGCTTCAGGGCTTCCAGTGCGACCTCCAGCATGGAATCATCCGGTTCGGCTGTGGTGAGGCGCTGGAGTCCCTTGCCGGGCGCGGAGAGGATGCGGGTGAAAAGGTTGTCATACCGTCCGGCGAGCTTTAAAAGCTCATAGCTCAAACCGACGACAACCGGCAGGAGCAGGATGCGCAGGGCCATTCTGATCCAGACATTCGACCAGGTCACAAGCGAAAAAACGAGGATGCTGACGATCATGACAATGAACAAAAAGCTAGTGCCGCAGCGCGGATGCAGCCGCGACTGGCCGCGGGCATTTTCGACGGTGAGCTCCAGGCCTTTTTCATAGGCGAAAATGGATTTGTGCTCCGCGCCGTGATAAGCCCATACGCGCTTAATATCCTTCATCTTCGTCGCCAGCCACAAATAACAGAGAAAAATAAGGATTCGGAGCACACCCTCCGCCAGATTTCTCAGGATGGCGCTGTGAATATAGCTGTCGAGAATGCCAGCCAGAAGCGTCGGCAGCAGGATAAAAAGGCCGACGGAGATGGCCGCGCCGATGATGACGGCCAGAGTGATGATCATTTTCTCGGCTTTTTCACCGCCAAAACGCTTTTCGATCCACTGATCCAGCTTCGACGGCGCCTCCTGCTCCTCCTCAGGCATCTGTTCGGCTGAAAACATCAGCGCCCGGACACCGTTGGCCATGGAGGAGATAAAGTTGACGGCGCCCCGGATGACCGGCCAGCCGACGATCGGATATCTGTCTTTGAGAAGCTTCAGCTCGTCCACCTTTGTCACAAATCCGTCTGCCGTCCTGACGACAATCGCCTGTTTTTTCGGACCGCGCATCATAATGCCTTCGATGAGCGCCTGGCCGCCGATAGAGGTGCGGAATTTGGTGTTTTCTTTTTTTTCTGCCATTATTGTTGTTTGTATACTCCTAAACATCTTAATTTGTCATGACGATGAAAAAACTGGGATTGTATCTAGATAGAGCTGCTGATCGGCAGCTTGATTGTCACGCGCAGCCCGCCGCCGTCGGCGTTTTCCAGAATCAGCTCTCCGCCATGGAAGCGAATGATCTCGTCACAGATGGCCAGACCGATGCCGCTGCCGCGCTGCTTGGCATTCGAGCCCTTGTAGAACTTCATTTTAACATGGGCAAGCTCATCCTCCGGGATGCCGGGGCCGAAGTCCCGGATCCGAATGTAAATAAAGCTGCTGTCCATATCGACGGAAACCTCGACGCGCTTCCCCTCGTGGCCGTATTTGGCGGCGTTGTCAAAAATATTGAGGAATACCTGCTTCAGCCGGCTGGGGTCGCCCGGTATGGGCGGCATCTCCTCGACATACGGCTCATAGACAAGCTCCAATTCGTCCTGATGCAGCAGCTCGCGGTAGGTAAAAATTGAATCCTCCAGCTCGGCAACGATATCAATAAGCTCAATATTGAGCGTGAAGCGCCCGTCCTCCATGCGTGTAAATTCCAGAAGCTCTTCAACCATTTTTGTGAGTCGGCGCGCCTCCTTTAAAATGATCCCGACGCCCTTCTTCGACTCTCCGTCCAGCTGATCACTGTAGATGAGCGTTTCGCCCCAGCCTGTGATCGCCGTCAGGGGCGTGCGCAGCTCATGGGAAATCGATGAGATGAATTCTGTCTGGATTTTTTCGGATTGGGCGATTTTGAGGGACATCTCGTTGATGGAGTCCACCATCTCGCCGATTTCATCACGGTAGTCCTTGTTGATTTGAATACCGTAACTGCCCTGGGCAATGCGCTTGGACATCTTTGTAATCTCGCTGACCGGCTCGATCACGGAGCGGATGAACACGAGATTGATAAAGACCACGAAAAGCATGATGACAGCCCCCAGGGCGCAGACGGCCAGGATGCTGATGATGATCTGCCGGTCCACGAGCCTCATGCTCGTGATATACCGCATCACGCCGACGACCTGATTTTCAGAATGCACCATCGGCGCCGAGACCGACATGATCCGCTCCCCTGTTGACGACATCTTTCCGGACCAGACAGAAATTTGCCGCGTGCCGATCGCTTCGGCAATATCCGGCGTATTCGGCAAAGACCCGGCCGAAATACCGAAAGTGGAAAACATGACCCTGCCCGAATCGTCCAGAAACTGCAGCTCAAGCTTGTCGCTGTCTTCAAACGACTGGGTATACCGCGATGCGTAATCGTAATACTCGGCGTTTGATTTCACCACATAGTTTGAAAAGAAATCGGTGGCTGTTTTGGCCTTCGCCTCAAGCCCCGTCCGGATGGTC
>JAAYBH010000251.1 GCA_012718935.1 Clostridiales bacterium | reverse complement strand
GATAATATCGGGGATATACTGCATCGGGCCGGGGCGGTAAGCTGCAACCAACAAGATAATGTCTTCCATACAGTCCGGCTTGAACTTCCGAAGCATATCCTTCATACCGCTGGACTCAAACTGGAAAACACAGTTGGTATTTCCTTTTGCGAAGATTTCGCTGAAAACCTCCGGCTCAAGGGAAACTTTTTCGATGTCAATAGAGACGCCGTGATTCCTTTTTATCCTGCGTAATGTATCGGTAATGATGTCGAGGTTATTCAGGCCCAGGAAATCCATTTTCAGAAGCCCTGCATCAGCCTCACATTGACCCATGTCGCATTGAGCCACCCATTGGTCTTTTGCATCATTGAACATCATGGCAACATATTCTCCGACGTCGTCGTTATCCGATATGATAACACCGGCGGCGTGCATGCCATAGTTGACAATCGTGTCCTCGATAAGTCTGGTGTCCTCCACTAAAGCCCTGGCAACAGGATTGCTGTCGCAGTATTCATCGATACCAGGTGCATCGGCTATTTTTGCATTTGGGGTTGTGGGAATCATACGGGCGACTGTGTCGACAATCGATTCCGGGATATTGGTAACACGCCCAACGCCTCTGACCGCAGACCTTCCGGCCATTTTGCCTTTTGTCATGATGTTGCAAACGGCCTTTTCGCCGTATTTGCTTTTAACATATTCAATGACGTCGGCGCGGATTTCCGTGTGGAAGTCGGAGTCAATATCAGGCTGCGAAACGCGGTCAAGGTTGAGGAAGCGCTCAAACAGCAGTCCATAGCGCATCGGGTCGACGCTGGTGATTCCGCTCAGATAGCAGGTAAGGCTTCCAACAGCACTGCCTCGGCCGGGGCCAATGGTGTATCCGACTTCTTCGGGGCATTTCGCGCCAAGCTCTCGGCCGTATTCCAGGAAGTCCTGCACAATGCAGAGGTAGTCCGCGTATCCGGTTTTTTCGATAATGCCAAGCTCGTAATCCAGCCGCTCAGCATACTCTTTTTTCCATTCACCGCCAGGGTAGCGCTTCGGAATGCCTTCTCCCGCAAGCCGCCTCAGGCGCTGGATGGGCGTTTCGCCAGGCTCTCCTCCCCGAAAAATTGGGTAGTGCTGTCCGTGTACAAGCTCGACGTTGCATGCGTCCACGATAACGCCGATGTTTTCCATTGCCTGGTCAATGGTTTCAATGTCAATGATTTCAGACAAGATGCTTTTAAGCTCCTCGTCCGTCTTTAAATACATTTCACCGTATCCTTCAACAACAGCGCTTTCATCGATTTTCTCGTTGAATCGCATGGCGGCGACAAGCGTGCGCGCCCGGACGTCTTCTCGGCTGTTCGTGGCATAATGCGCGTCATTTGCCGCTACAACCGGGATACCGGTCTCTTTTGAGATTTGCGCCAGAATCGGCATCACCATTGTTTCTTCGGTAACCCTGTGATATTGAAGCTCAATGTAGAAGTTACCCTTCCCGAATATTGCCTCGAAGTTCTTCGCGGCATTCACGGTATTGACATACATCTCCTCGGAAGACCTTGCTCCTGCAAGTATGTCATCAATCTGTTTATTGATTGTTTCATACCGTTCAACAGAAGCTTTCATGGCCGACAAGCTTTTGCTGTATGCAGTTTTCTTGGTTTTGGCTGTGGCAATCTGTTTTTTAACGGACGCCAGCTCATCGGACATTTCTCCCTTGCGCTTTTCTGCGCAGGCGATTTCATCCGCAAGCTTCTTGTGCTCGTCAGGCTCTTTTTCCAAAGTCTTGAGCCTGCGCTTCATGCCGACAATGCTGATGCTCTTGATTTCCTCGGCGAGTGCGTCTCTTTTCGAGATGAGGTCGTTTACGGCCTCCTGCATCTCTTCCTCGGTTTTCAGCGCATCCAGAAATTCAGCGTCGACAGGATGGTATTTGTCGCGTTTGTCCTCAAGGGTTTTTGTTTCCTTTTTCAGATTAAACGCTTCAAGCAGAAGCTGTGACAACACCCCGTTCATGCAGGCGGATGTAGCTATCACATGGCCGTACCCCTCGGATTCCGGTCCGAAACAGCTTTTCAGGATTTCTTCGGTCATTCGCGGGAAAGAACCGGCAGACGTTTTTACTATGTGGGAATAAGAACGATAGACGGCGCGGCAAATCGCTTTAAAGCCGTCGATATCCTTAGCCATCAGTACCAAATGCTGCCTCGTTTTTTTGCCGGCTTCGTCGTCAGCCTCGGCATCAGGAACATAATATGCTTCGATGCCGGGTATAGGCTTGATTTCGTGTTTCTTCGCAAGCTTCATGAAATCATAAAAACCTGCGAGAATACCGTGGTCAGTCAAGGCGATTGCCGGCACTCCAAGCTCCTTTGCTCTCTCGAACATTGCATTCAGACTCATTGCTGAGTCTTTTATCGAGAACTCGGAATGATTGTGAAGAATCCCGTGTTTAATGCCTGTATCCAATTTTACACTCCTTTCGTCATGGTATAAGTATCCGTAATCAGTATGGTATATTTCATGGCAATACAGCAAAACAAGAAAGACAATTTTTTAAACTGCCTTTCTTGAGCGTTGATTTTGTCGGCATCTATTTGCATATGCCGCCTTTAAAATATGAATCTATGGCAAACGCGCGCAGCCCGTCGGCCTTATAATTTTTTCTATTGTGACGATATTGTCTCGATTTGTTGTGCCGGTTGACATTATAACACCGGCGTCTGGCCGGCTGGATTGCGGCGTTGAATGGATATAATTTAATACGTTTCCGTCATCCGTGACGCCGACAACAATGGCTACGTGGTCGTGCCCTTCCGTATGAGCCGCATCTTCCCGTTCAATTACCTGGTACCGTCCCACAACACATCCGAATTGGTCATAAACATCTTCAAAATGGTTGAAAAAAATTACGTCTCCGGCCTGCACATTGTCTAAAACGTTTTTGTCGACATGCCTGTCATAAAGAATAACATCTTTTAAATCTATTGCCATTCCGTCTTTTGCGTGTAAAGCAGGTTCCGGAGCGGGAATTGGCACGGGAATACCTGGAGGAACAACTACCACAGATGAGTGGTGTTCATCCATATGTCTTTGAATTTCAGCAGCCGTCGTTTGGTTATTGCTTTTTCCATCCCAAAGAATGACGTTTTTCATCCCGGTCTGAGCGTTTGCCCAGTTTGAAATGCCGGCACAGTCTGTCGACGACCATTTGATTCCAACATTGTAATAGCAGTATGTGACGAAGGCGGCGCAGTCCGTATAGAACTCACTAAATCTTTTCATCTGGTTGTACACTCCAAGGGAGCCCAATCTTGAATACGCCAGCTCAACCGCTTCGCGAGCCAAATCCGGAGCATAAGTTGAAGTCGGAAGCTTGAAGGCATTCGCCAATATATATCCGGTTCCGGACTTGCCGCCGTCCGCAGCAAAATTAT
>JAAYBH010000250.1 GCA_012718935.1 Clostridiales bacterium | reverse complement strand
TTGCCGCCGACGATGAGCTCGTCGTCGGCCACAATTGTCGAAATTTTCTTCGCAATTTCCTGGAACATCAAAGGCCGTTTGATGATGGGGACGATGTTCTCATATTTTTTGCTGGCTTCCGTGATGATGACGGCGCGCTCGGCGTCACAGCGCAGGACCCTGTCACGGATGCGCTCGCGCATTTTCCATATGCGGTCGCTTGCCGGCTTGAACTGGTACATGGGGAAACCTCCTTATGAAAGATTTTCTTATCTCATATTACGTCTTTTCAAAGAAAAACGCAATGGGTAACAGGCTACCGATCGATGCGGAAATGATATGAGCACATATCAATCCTGGGAGTCATCTGTCTTTTCTTCAATTGCGGCAGCCTGCGGTTTTTCTTTCTTGGACAGCTTTGCGGCGAAGAGCAGAACACCAAGAATCAAGGTGAAAATCGAGATGAACTGGGAGGTGGACAAAAAGCCGATGCTGCCCCTGTAGTCGTTTCTGAAAAATTCGATTACAAAACGGCCTACGCTGTACAGGATCAGATACAGGCCGATAATACGGCCCTTTTTCCTATCCTTTTTGGCGTACAGCAGCAGGACGAGAGCGATGATAAAATTACCGGCACTCATCATAAGCTGCGTCGGGAGGAGCTTGACGCCGTTGGGCGCGTAAAGCGATTCGCGGAACACGATACAAAATGCGGAATCCGTTTCGCGCCCATAGCAGCAGCCGGCCAGGAAGCAGCCGATCCGGCCAAAGCCCTGAGCCAGTGCCACCGACGGGGCCAGCAGGTCCAGATACATCAAAAAGCTTGTTTTTTTCACGCGGCAGTATATCGAAATCGCGGCGATGCCGCCGATGATCCCGCCATAGACGACGAAGCCGTCCCCCGACAGGATGAGCCAGGGGTTGGCGATAACGGCCCTTATCTCAACAAGGCAGAACAAGAGTTTGGCGCCGATGAAGCCGAAGATCAGGACAAGCAGGAAAATGCTGAAGATATGATCCGTATTGAGTCCCCTTTTTTTCGCCCGGTACTCCGCCAGAAAAATTGCGCAGAGGACGCCCAGACCGATCATCAACCCATAACCGTGGATGGTGAGGCCGCCGATTTTGAAAATATCGTTGTACATGAAATCACCGCTTCGTTATAAAGAATGAATAACATATGTTTGTTTTATTATATAAGCGCAGCAAAAAAAAAGCAATGCGCGCCCCGCGCGGAAAACAGCACAGGGCGCTATGTTGATATAACAAGGGGATCAGCTGACAATTTTGTAATAGGATCTCGCCGTTAATGTATAGACGGCGCCGTAGATGACGGCGAAGACGACGATCGTGCCGAGAGTACACCAGGCGAAGAGGGTGACGTTTGTCAGGTTCAGCATAAACAGGAGCTTCGTGATCATCTTGAAGGCCGCCAGGATATGGATGCCTGCAGCCAGAAGCGGCAGGAAAAATACGGTGAGCACCTGGCTGCGGATTGTTTTTTTGATCTCCTCCCGGCTGAGCCCCACCTTCTGCATGATGTCGAACCGCTTTTGGTCGTCGTAGCCCTCGGAGATCTGCTTATAGTACATGATAATCACCGCCGCCATTATAAAAAGCGTCCCCATAAACAGGCCCAGGAAGAAAAAGCCGCCGTAAACGGAAAGGAAATCGGCTTTGTTTTCCGCGGCGCTGGTGGTATAGACCTGGTCCCCGCTGTCGCTGCCGGAACCGACTCCCGCAAGTGCCGCTCTGAGTTGGCTGACAAGGCCGATCTGGCTGCCGTCGTCTGCCTGCATATCAAAGCCGTAATAGTATGACAGCCCGGGCCATTTTGAACCCTCATCCGCCAGGGCCATGTAGACGCGCTGTATCGCCGCGCTGTCGGGGAGGATAAAATAAAACGAATCTTTGAGACTGTACATATAATCGTCGCCGATGTCGGGCGCTTCTCTGTACGCCTCTTTAACGGCGAAGGTTTCCGTACCAAAGGTGACGGCACCGCCGTCATAAGGAACCGACGGGGTAAAAAGGAGCAGCTCATGGGGCGAAAGCGCCACGTCGGTACCCCGGAGCCAGTTGTAATCGTCCAGCGGGATTAAGATAATGATGGCATTTGAAGGACCGCTTGCGGCAGCGTCGCCCGAATTAGAAAAGACAGTGCCGGAGTGCCTCGTGAAATACGATTTGTATCTGTACTGGACAACATTTTCAACGGGGATACCACTCTGAAGGATGATGTCATCGGTCTGATCGCTGATGGTGCGGATTGTATCGTCCGTTGTCTCTGAAGCGGAAATCATGATGTTCCTGGGGTACCGGCTGCGCAGGGCGTCCTCCATACCGATGTAAAGGGAGACGGTTGTGGACAGCATGACCAGCACCATTGTGGAAAGGATGCAGATGTTGGCGAGCCCCACGGCGTTCTGCTTCATACGGTAGATCATGCCCGAGACGGACGTGAAATGCTTTGTTTTATAATAAAAGGCTTTGTTTTTCCGAAGGGATTTTAAGAGCGCGATACTGCCGGCCGTGAACAGGCAGTAGGTTCCCAGAATGACGAGGATGACGGCGATGAAGAACAGGCCCAGGGCGCTGATGGGGTTTTCGGTGACGATGGCGATGGTATAGCCGGAGGCAAGAGCCAGAAAGCCGAT
>JAAYBH010000034.1 GCA_012718935.1 Clostridiales bacterium | reverse complement strand
TATTTTCTTAATTTCTTTAACCGACGCTTGTGTACCCGAGGACGATGAGAAACGCCAGCATCAGCGCGTAGGTGGGTACGGTTGTGCCGATGAGAAGCTCCGATTTGTCGTGCCGGTCCATCCGGAGGCTGGCCCAGTAGACGGCCGCAAGAAGCAAAATACCGAAGAGGACCCACGGGCCCAGAAAAATGATCAGCGAAAAAATCGGTCCGGCGACGCCGCAGGCATGTCCGCTGGCCCTGACCTTGAAAACCTTGTTCAGAAGCACGAGTGAGATGCCCGAAAACAGATATGTCAGATAAATGATGAGCAGGTACTTTGAAACCGGGAGAAAAAGCGCCGTCATGAGGCCGCAGATATATCCGAGGCTGGCCATCAACAGGGCGAGGTTCCGCTGCCCTTCCCTGCCCTTCCCCTTAAACCCGGGAATGAGGGGCTGGAGGGGATAAGCCAGGATCGGCAAAACGACAAGGAAAACGATTGCCAGGACGAGATTGAGCGTCGTACCGAAGAATTCGTTTTTTGTGATATAGAGGATAATGAGGAGCATCAGCGCCATGACGGGCGGTACCGTGACGGTGCGGATGAATTTTGCCAGGTGCTGCTTAAACATTTTACCTCCGCTTGATCAGTCGATCCGTTTATCTCCCCAGAAAAAGAGCGCGACGGTGCCGGGCCCCGTATGGGCGCCGATGACGGTGCCGATGCTGCTGATCGACACCCTGCCGCTGAGCTGCTTGAATTCCGATTCCACTAGTGCTGCAACCTGCTGCGCGTCTTCAAGACACGCCGAGTGGGTCAGGAAGCATTTGCCCGAATACGAAGCGCCGCCTTCAGCGTGCTTGCGCATCTTTTCAACGATTTCACGGATGACATGTTTTTTGCCTCTGATTTTCGCTCTCGGAATGAGGCGCCCCTCCCGGTCCATATTCATCAGAGGGCAGATATTGAGAAGCGTTCCGAAAGCGGCCGAGGTGGCGGAAATCCTGCCGCCTCTCTTGTAATGCTTCAGGTCTGTCGAGAAGAACCAGTGATGCAGGTTCAGCTTGTTCTCCTCCAGCCAGTTATAAATCTCCTCCGCTGAGGAACCCGCCTGTTTCATCTCCCAGGCGGCGTCCACAAGCAGTCCGAAGCCTCCCGATGCCCCCAGGGAGTCGACGAGATAGAATTTGCGCTCCGGATATTTTGCGAGGAGCTCTTCCCTGGCCATACGGGCACAGTTATAAGTTCCCGAAATGGCGGAGGACATCTCAAGATGCAGCACATCCGTTCCGGCCGATAAAAACGGTTCAAAGAACTTCGTAAATTCATCGACGTTGATCATGGAGGTCACAGGCATGGCGCCGGCGTCGATCCTGTCGTAGAATTCTTTGAAGGAGATTGACTTGCCGAGATCGTCTTGATATACTCTGCCGTTCATTTCAAAATGATAGCAAATATATGGTATGTCCTTTTCAATAAAGAATGACTCGGGTCTGTCGGCCGTCGAGCTGCAAGTGAGTTTGAAGTTTGTCAAGGTGAGTCCTCCCGCTTTTTATTCTGTTAACAGATTCACGGCGGCCCGCTCATATGTACCATTGATCAGGGGCCGGCCGCCGTCTCATGTGCGTCCACATGTTACATAATTATTATATCCAACCGCACATTAAAAACCAACCTATTCCATGATTTTTGCTCTCTACTGTCAAAAAGGCTTCCGGTAGAGTTAAAAAGGTGGTATTCTACTTACAGTAGAATACCGTGAGGTGTAAAATGAGTAACATCAATCCCAATGAATTGCTCCTCCGGCAGAGGCTCGCCGCCAACATGGCGCATTACAGGAAGCTGAATAACATGACGCAGTCGGAGCTGGCTGAGCGCATTGCCTATTCGGACAAATCCGTCTCCAAGTGGGAACGCGCGGAGGGTGTGCCGGATATTTATGTACTGACGCTCCTGGCCGACCTGTTTTCCGTATCGGTCAACGACCTGATCAGCGAAAACGCGCCGCTGCCGCCACCGGTGACGGTCAACATCAACAAGAACCGCGTCCTTATCTTTTTGATGCTGATCGGTCTTGTGTGGCTCGTGGCGACGGTGACGTATACGGCGCTGCAAATCTTCGCACCGTCGGTTCAATGGGCGTGGTACTGCTTCATCCTGGCCATCCCCGTCACCTGCATCGTTGCCGTTGTCTTTACATCGCTCTGGTGGGGGCTGAAATTCCGTTTTATCGCCGTCAGCGCCCTTGTCTGGGCTATCGCCGCGACGGTCTATCTGATCATCCCTCTGTCAAACCTGGACCTGATTTTCGCCATTGCGGGCGTCCTGCAGGTGCTCGTGATCCTCTGGTTTATTTTTATAAAGCAGCTGACAAAAATGAAAAATAACTTCATAGACCGGAATATCAGACGGCACCGCCAATAAATTTATGGTTTGGCGGCGGGCGGAC
>JAAYBH010000249.1 GCA_012718935.1 Clostridiales bacterium | reverse complement strand
TGCCTTCTTGCTGTCAAGGGTCCTGACGGCCAGTTCCGCTACTTCCAGAGATGTCAGCATTGAAGCGACCATTCCTTTCAAACATTAAATAAGATATAGTATTCCACAGTTTACAAAAAACGTGTCATCCGAGAGTTATCCTCATCACGAGCCCCAGGATTTCTTGCCCGCCCAGTTACCGTCTGTCACATAGAGCGCTTCATTTGCGTCGCGGGTCAGGATGCTCACATCCCCTTCTGTAATTTCATGGTCGAACGGATTCAGCTTCGTGTTGATGATATCGAGCCATTCATTCAGCTTAATGGTGCAGTAGGAAACGCCCTTGACAGAATCGTTGTATTCTGCCGGTATCGTCTCAAAGCTGACCTTCCCGGCATCCATCTTCAAAAACTCCTTGGCAAACCATCCCAAGCTGCCCTCCGTGAGGTCAGTATCGATATTATTGAGAAAGATATCGATCAACGCCGTCAGCTTAATTGTATTTTTCTTCTCCAGTATCTGGGCAACCGCAGATTTAAGGAAATCCTGCTGCGTCTCGATGCGGCCGATATCGCCGGTGGCCCAGACCTTCTCCCGGGCGCGCACCAGCTGGAGGGCGCGATCCCCGTCGAGCAGCTGCCGTCCTGCCTGCAGGTGGATATGGAGATCCTGAGCGTCGTCATCATAATTCATATCCTTCGGTACGTCGAAGTAGACGCCGCCGACGGCGTCTACGAGCTTTTGAAATGCGTCCAGGTCGATCCGGACATAATGGTCCGGCTTAAAGCCCAGCAGCGCCGTCATCCCGTCGCTGACTTTTTCAATGCCGCCGTTTGAATACAGGGTGTTTGCCTTTTTAGTATTCCAGCTGACGTTCACCAATGTGTCGCGCGGGATGCTGACGACGTTCAGCGTATAATTCGTGGAATCAAACGTGGCGACCATCATCGTATCGGTATTCCCGAAACCGTTGTCCATGCCGAGAATGACAAACGTGAATTTTGTCTTGTCCCTGACGGGCTGTTCCGTCGGGTCAACGGTGACCACGGCCTCCGTGGCGGCCGTGACGCTGCTGACGGTCGGCTTCGGCACAAGATTGACCTCCGGAGGCCTGACGTTTATTTTAAGCATAACATAAAAGATGACCAGAATCGCCAGAATGACAACCAATATGGCAATCAGAATCTTGGCGGCTCTGTATTGTCTCTTCTGTTTCTCGGGAGCAAAACGTCCGTTTTTCTTATTGCCGGATAATTTCATATCTCTATCCTTCCCGTCTCAAGCGGTATCGCGCCGGTCCTAGTCAACCCCTGCGGGTATCAGGCGATTTTACGGACTGCCGGGACTCGGCGGTGCGCTGTCACCCGGAGTCGGGCTTGGGCTTGGGCTAGGGTTCTGCGTGGGGCTTGGACTCGGACTCGGCGAGACGTCCACAGGCACATCCGGACTGATGTCGGGACTCGTATCCTCACCACCCGGGCTCGGCTCGTCGCTCGGGTTCGGCTCGTCGCTCGGGCTCGGGTCGTCGCTCGGGCTCGGGTCGGGGCTTGGGCTCGGCGTGGGGCTTGGGCTCGGCGTGGGGCTTGGGCTCGGTGATGCGCTCGGCTTCGGCGACGGGCTCGCCGACCCGCTGCCAGATCCGGATGCGCCGCCTCCCGAACCCCAGGATTGTTTGCCCGCCCATACGCCGTTCGTGACATAGAGTCCGCCGTTGCCGTCGCGGGTGAGAATGCTCACGTCCCCGGCCTTGATCTCGTCCTTGAATGGATTGATCTTCTCGTTGAGTAGCTGCAGCCATTCATTGACGCTGATGGTACAATACGACGTTTTATTGACGGTGTCGTAGTAGTTGGCCGGGATCATATCGAAGCTGATATTCTGGGCGTCCGTTTTGTAAAACTCCTTGCCGAGCCAGATCAGCTCACCCAGATCGAGATCGGTTGTCACGTCGTTGATAAAAATGTTGGCCAGCTCCGTAATATCGAGCTTTTTCTGGTTGGCGAGTATCTGCTCGGCGGCCGCTCTTAGAAAAGCCTGCTGCGTCTCAATTCTGCCGATGTCGGCGTTGGCGTAGGCGTTTCTGCACCGGACAAGCTGAAGCGCCTTGTCTCCGTCCAGGTGCTGGGGGCCTGCTGCCAAATGAATATAGAGGTCCTGAGCGGGGTCTTCGTAATCCATATCCTTCGGGACGTCGAAGTCAACGCCGTCAATGGCGTCAACGAGGGTGGAAAATGCCTTCAGATCGACCTGGACGTAAAAGTCGACATGGATTCCCAGATGAGAAAGACCGCTTTTAACGCTCTCGATCCCGCCGTTTGAATACAGGGTGTTGACCTTTTTTGTATTCCAGCTGACGTTGACAAGCGTGTCGCGTGGAATATTCACAACGCTCAGCTTATGGTTGTCCGCGTCAAAATTCGCGACCATGACGGTGTCCGTATTGCCGTTGCCGTCGTCCATGCCGAGGATGGCAAAGGTGTACTGAGTGCCCTTTCTGTCGGTAAAGACAGTCTCCGGCGCCGCTCCTGCTCCTTCCGTCGGTGCGGCGCTGGGTCCGGAACCGGGCGGTGTCCAGTCTTTCATGTCAGGCGGCCTGACGCCGAGCTTGTACACGATATACATGACGGCGGCCAGTGCGATGACGACGACCAGGAGCATAATCAGTATTTTGCCGGCTCTTCTGTTTTTTTTCTTCTTTTTAACGGTCCTTGCCGATTCATTGATCGAATTGTGTTCTCCTTGATTATAATCAGCGAGAGCCGTCCGGCGCTGTTGACTGCCGGCGGCATACCGCCCGTTTTTCTTATTGCCCGATAATTTCATAGTATATCCCTTCAGTGCTGCCTGTGATTCTCTGTAAGCCAGGCCAGCGCCTCGGCTGTACGCTTGTGCGGCTCAATGCCGCGCAAGCTCATATCGTCTATACTCATCCGGAGTCCTGTGGCGACGGCCCCGTCAAGGTCTCTGTACGCGAGGCTCCTCAGTATGTCCAGACCGGCGAAATCCCTTGTGGGTTCAATATAATCGGCGACGTAAATAATTTTTTCAAGCAGAGCCATATCCGCCCGGCCTGTCGTGTGCCAAAATATTGCGTCATGTACCACCTGGGACGCGCCGTATATATCCCGTGCCACAGCCGCACCGGTTTTGGCATGGAGAAGCTTGACCTCCGCCGTTTCGACATTGTCAGTCATAATATCATATTTCCGGCACAGTTGCAACTGATCTTCCAGGTCAAGATGCTTCGTAATGTCATGCAGTATGGCGGCTTCCCGTGCTTCATCCTGATCGGCGCCCCACCGGTCTGCCAACCTGACAGCTTCGGCTTCGCAGCCCAGGGTGTGCGGAATCCGCTTTGGTTTCATCGAGCTGAAAACCTGCTCCCTCAGCCAATCCCATTCGGCTTTTGATCCGTACAGCCGTTTTTTTATGATATACGCATACGCGGCAGCAGCAATAAATTCCGCTCCTCCGCGCTTCGGCAGCAGCTCGCGGAGCGCCGTCGACGATATCTCCGTCACGTCATTTTCAATAAAGATGGTCTCC
>JAAYBH010000248.1 GCA_012718935.1 Clostridiales bacterium | reverse complement strand
GGAGCTTTGCCGAGGCAGGCTTTGTGATGACAGGCAGCGCTGATTTTTCTTTAATCTCCCGCAGGAGCGCCATGCCTTTTTGATTCATAGCCAGGACGCGGATATAGGCCGGCGGCGCGCTGCTGTCTGATGCTTCGACGCCGAGGACGGCGCACAGCAGCATGCGGCGCAGGCGGGACATGGAGTACCGTTTCGTCTTTGTGCTTTCAAGTATTGACCGCACCGTCGGCATTGTCCGCGCATAACGCCGGAGCCGCAGCTCGAGTCCTTCGGAGGCGTCGGGCAGGCGGGCAAAGCTTTCATCCGGAAGCATACGGAGGCGCGACAGGACGGCCGTCTCGGCATCCTCCATAAAGACGGGACCCCGGCCGCGAGCGACTTCGGTTTTCAGCACCCGGGCGGCAGATGCCGGCATCAAGCCCCAGGGCTTCATCCCTTCCTTCAAAAGCCTGCGGAGCTTTGAGGCCGATTCCGCGCCGTCGGAATCGTGCTGCGCGCCGAAACGGCGGACCGTCAGCGGCGCCATGACGGAACCGGATTCTTTCAGCGCCTTCAGGTATTCAACACCGAGTATATTATTCGGCATACTCAAATCTTCGGCTTTTTTGCCGATGATTCTTTCGGCGGCTCTCTGCCGGGCGCGGGCGAACGAAATACCCGATTTCAATTCTTCCCCTATAAGGGCGGGCATATCGGCGCGCAGCAGGCAGTCGGCCAGCGCCAGAAGGCGTCCCGTCTCCCCCGCCTCGCTGCCGAAGGACAGATGGGTGCAGACACCCAGCGCTTCCAGCAGCCCGACGCCGCCCCGGGCAAAACCCTCGGCCGAGGAGAGAACATAGGGCAGCGGCAGCTCGACGACAAGATCCGCCCCGGAAGCGACGGCCGACATGGCGCGGGCATGCTTGGCAAATACGGCGAAATCTCCCCGTTGGACGAAGTTCCCGCTCATGGCGCAGACGATTGCCCCATCCTCCCCCAGCATGGCGCGGGTTTGTGCAATATGGCGGACATGCCCGTTATGAATTGGATTATACTCACAAATAATTCCCGCTGTTTTCACGTTTTTTCTCTCCAAATTGTAAAATTTACTGAAATTCTTGATATATTACCAATATCGTATTAGAATATCTGCTGTTACAGTTTACTTTACATATAATTAATGAGCAAGGGGTTTGGAAAATGAATGTATTAGTGATCAACGCCGGCAGCTCTTCCCTCAAATATCAGCTGTTCGATATGGAGACGGAGACTGTTGTGGCAAAAGGGATGTGTGAGCGCATCGGGATTGACGGACGTTTGAAGCATACGCCCGTTTTAAACGGAAAGCCCGTCTTCAAGGAGGATATCTCTCTGCCCACCCACGCCGAGGCCATCAACGCCGTTATCGAAAAACTGACCAGCAAGGAATACGGGGTCATCTCAAGCCTGAAGGAAATCGGCGCCGTCGGGCACCGGGTCCTCCACGGCGGCCAGAAGTTCTCCAAGAGCGTCCTGATCGACGAGGCTGTACTCAAGGCCATCACCGAGTGCATTCCGTTCGGGCCGCTGCACATTCCGGCAAACCTCATGGGTATTAAGGCCTGTCAGAAGATCATGCCGGGCGTTCCTCAGGTCGCTGTCTTTGATACGGCGTTTCATCAGACGATACCGAAGCATGCTTATGTGTATCCAATCCCCTACAAATATTACGAACAGCACGGCCTGCGCCGCTATGGCTTCCACGGAACCTCCCACAGATACGTCTCCCAGAAAGCGCTCGAAGTCCTGGGAATTCCCGAGAAGGGCTCCCGCCTTATCACCTGCCATCTGGGCAACGGCTCTTCCATCGCCGCCATCAAGGACGGCAAATGCGTTGACACATCAATGGGCCTCTCGCCCCTTGAGGGCCTGCCGATGGGCACGCGGTGCGGCAGCATCGACCCCACCATCCTTTCGTTCATGGCCATAGAAGAGGGTCTCACCTTCCAGCAGATCATGGAGGTGCTCAACAAGGAATCCGGCGTGCTGGGTGTTTCCGGC
The DNA here is from genome assembly GCA_012718935.1 of Clostridiales bacterium. GTDB lineage: Bacteria > Bacillota > Clostridia > Oscillospirales > Oscillospiraceae > Sporobacter. Next base: position 1,441 of record JAAYBH010000248.1, on the reverse strand, counting down.
GTCTCCTCAGACTTCCGGGATATCGAGGAAGCATCCGACGGGGGTAACGAACGGGCTCAACTGGCGCTGAAAATTTTCGATTACGATGTGATCAAATATATCGGCGCGTACCTCGCCGTCCTGGGCGGCGCGGACGCCATTGTTTTTACCGCCGGCCTCGGCGAGAACGGGCCGGAAACCCGCGAAAGAGTCTGCACCATGCTTGAGGGACTCGGTATCTTCATCGACAAGGAGTATAATAAATTCAAAGGGAAGCTCCGCGATATTACCGCTGAGGGCTCCAAGGTCAAGGTCCTTGTCATTCCCACGGACGAGGAGCTTGTCATCGCCAGAGATACGAAAGAAATCGTGGAAGGTTAAGGTAAAAAAAACCAACTACAGCGCCGGTATACCGGCGCTGTATGTTCCGGAGATCAATTTTTGGGTTGACAGTGAAAGCCGGACGGACTATTCTAGTCCTAGTGTTATAAAAGAATGCCGCAGGCGGATTGGATGATTACGATGGACATTTTTGATAAATGTTATAACTTCACAAAAGCCGACGAGATCAAGAAACTGGGGATCTATCCCTATTTTCATGCCCTCGAGTCACGGCAGGACGTAGTCGTCGTCATGGAGGGAAAGCGTCGGATTATGCTGGGGTCAAACAATTACCTCGGTCTGACGACTTATCCTGAAATCATCGAAGCAGGGATCAAAGCCTTTGAAAAATACGGTTCTGGCTGCTCCGGCTCCCGCTATTTAAACGGCACTCTGGAAATGCACCTGGAGCTGGAGTCGGAGCTGGCCGATTTCCTTGGCCGCGAAGCCACCATGACCTTTTCAACGGGCTTCCAATCCAACCTCGGTATCATCAGCGCCATTGTCCAGCACGGTGATTACGTCATATGTGACAGGGAAAACCACGCCAGCATCTACGACGGCTGCCGGCTGAGCTACGGAAAAATGGTGCGGTATAAGCACAGCGATATGGAAGACCTGGAGCGCGTTCTGAGGAGCATTCCCGAAAACGCGGGCAAGCTGATCGTGACGGACGGTGTCTTCAGTATGAGCGGCGATATCGCGAAGCTGCCGGAAATCGTCGCCTTAGCTAAGAAGTACGGCGCCCGGACGATGGTGGACGATGCCCACGCGCTGGGTGTCATCGGCGAGGGCGGCCGCGGGACAGCCCATTACTTTGGCCTTGAAAAAGAGGTCGACATCATAATGAGCACCTTCAGCAAATCCCTGGCGAGCCTCGGCGGACATATGACGGGTGATTATAAAATCGTCGACTATGTGCGCCACAACTCCAGACCGTTCATCTTCTCCGCTTCCATAACGCCGGCCAGCTGCGCCACGGCGCTGGCGGCGCTCAGATACCTGCGGCAGCATCCGGAGATCGTCGCAAGGCTGTCCGAAATCTCGTCCTACGCCAGGAAGGGTATGATCGACCGAGGTC
>JAAYBH010000247.1 GCA_012718935.1 Clostridiales bacterium | reverse complement strand
GCCAAAGCAACCGCGGAGAGGGAGGGCGTGTTACAGAATATAACGTTCGTTAGAGGTGCGTTGGAGGACTTATCAGCTTACGCCGACCGCTCCTTCGATATGGTGATGTCCTTTGACGCACCGATTTGTCGATAAATGCTTCGGCGCATTTTATACCGATCACTTGAATGCTCAGAGTTAAGAAGCTCAGCATAGCTGCAAAAGCAAACGCCCCAACAATGTCGTTGAGGCGTTTAGTCATATCAAAGAGCTTTCCTTTATCCCAGCGCTTCCAGGATCGCCGGGATGACCTTGTAGAGGTCGCCTACGATGCCGTAATCGGCGACTTCGAAGATGGGGGCGTTCTCGTTTTTGTTGATGGCGATGATGAGCCCCGAGGTCTGCATGCCGGCCAGGTGCTGGATGGCGCCGGAGATGCCGCAGGCAATGTAGATGTCGGGCTTGACGGTGGTGCCGGTCTGGCCCACCTGATGGGCGTGGTCGATCCAACCGGCGTCAACAGCCGCGCGGGAGGAACCCACGACGCCGCCGAGGCGGTCGGCCAGCTGCTTGATGAGCTTGAAGCCGTCCGGGTTGCCGAGGCCGGCACCGCCGGAGACGATGATTTTGGCGTCAGTGAGGGAGACCATCTCCTTGAGGCCTTTGACGACTTCGAGAACCTTCATGCGGATATCGCTGTCCTTGAAAGCGACGGTCAGATCAATGAGCTCGCCCTTCTGGCCGGCAACTTTCTTGGGTTTCTCCATGACGCCGGGACGGACGGTGGACATCTGCGGGCGGTGGTTCGGGCAGAGAATCGTGGCCATGAGGTTGCCGCCGAAAGCCGGACGGGTCTGCATGAGCTTCTTGTCCGTGGGATCAATGTCAAGCTTGGTGCAGTCGGCAGTGAGGCCGGTGCCGCACTGGACAGCCAGGCAAGGGCCCAGGTCGCGGCCGATGTGGGTCGCGCCCAGGAGGACGATTTCGGGCTTGTACTTCAGGATTGCCTGATAGATGACCTTTGTGTAAGCGTCGGTGTTATATGTGGCGAGCTCGGGTGCACTGGCGTAGTACACCTTATCCGCACCGTACTCGAACAGTTCGTCGGCGAGACCGTCGATCTTGTCGCCCAGCAGAACGGCGCAGAGCTTGCAGCCGATCTCCGAGGCCAGCTTTTTGCCCTCGCCCAGGAGCTCAATGGAAACGCCCATCAGCCGGCCTTCCCGCTGCTCCGCGAAAACCCACACATCGTGGTACTGGGTGATGTCGACGCCCTTTTTCAGATCCTCGACCTTCTCGATGGCTTTAAACGGGCAAACCTCGATGCACGCGCCGCAGCTGGTGCAGGCGGCGCCGATGACGGCGAGCCTTTCATTCATTGTAATTGCTTCAAAGGGGCACGCCTTTACGCATTTCTGGCAGCCCTTGCATTTTTCGTCGATGATTTTTACAGCCATTTATGTCACATCCCTTTCTGCATTAAATCGCGTGCTTTTCTTTAAGCTTCGCGACCAGCGCTGCCGCCATCTCAGGCACTGTTCCGGCGAGCATCTCGCCCTTGCCCTTGGGGGGCGGTGTGAAGCTTCTCATGACCTGCGTCGGGCTGGCGTTCAGGCCGGCGTCCGAGGGCGCCAGATTGACGTCGTTTTCGTTCCAGATCTTGATTTCAGCTTTGTAAGCGGCTTCAATCTGGGCGATGGACATGTAACGGGGGGTGTTGAGCTCCTTGATGGCTGTTAAGAGACAGGGGGTTTTGATCTCGATGACTTCATAACCGTCCTCGAGGTTGCGCTCCACGACAACAGTATTTTCCTTGATCTCACGGATTTTCTGGACATAGGTGACGGAGGGGATTCCGAGGCGCTGCGCCGTTTGGGGGCCCACCTGGGCGGTATCGCCGTCGATGGCCTGGCGGCCGGCGAAGATGAGATCATACTTGCCCAGCTTCCGGATGCCTGCGGCAAGCGTTGTGGAGGTGGCGCAGGTGTCGGCGCCGCCGAAGGCGCGGCTCGACAGGAGAATGGCCTCATCGGCGCCCATGGCAAGGCATTCGCGCAGCATGTAGGTCGCCTGGGGGGGACCCATGGAGATGACCGACACGGTGGTGCCGGGATTTCTGTCCTTAAGCTCGAGGGCAGCTTCCAGCGCGTTGGCGTCGTCGGGATTTAAGATGGAGGGTACGCCGTCACGGATAAGGGTGCCCTTGACGGGGTCGATCTTGACCTCGTTTGTATTTGGTACCTGTTTGGCACAGACGATAATTTTCATTGCGAGCTACTCCTTTACATTACTTCAGCAGGTTGCCGGCGATGACCATTTGCTGGACCTGGGAGGTTCCTTCGAAAATGGTGAAGACGCGGCAGTCGCGGTAGATGCGCTCAACCTTGTATTCTTTGATAAAGCCGTAACCGCCGTGGATCTGGACAGCCTTCGCGGCGATTTCGTTGCAGATCTCGGCGGCGAAATATTTGGCCATGGACGCGGCCTGCCCGGACTCGGGGCTGTTTGCGTCCTTCAGCTGGGCGGCTCTGTAAACGAGCTCCTTGGCGGCCTGGAGCTTGGTGGCCATGTCGGCCAGCATAAAGCTGATGGCCTGGAAATCGGCGATGCGGCGGCCGAACTGCTTTCTCTCCTTGGCGTATTTGACAGCCTCGTCCAGCGCGCCCTGCGCCACGCCTACAGACATGGCGGCAACGCCGATCCGGCCGATGTCGAGCGTTTTCATGGCGTTTGAAAAGCCCTTGCCCTCTTCGCCCAGCATGTCGTCCTTATGGACGCGAACGTCCTCCATGATGATGTCGGACGTGGGGCAGCCGATGATGCCCATCTTGTGCTCGTTCTTACCCACCGAGACGCCCGGGAGCTTCATATCCATTATGAACGCGGAGATGCCCCTGGAGCCCTTCTGGGAGCGGTCGGTTTTGGCGTAAATGATCGTCCAGTCGGCGACAGGCGCTGTTGTGATAAATGTCTTGCGGCCGTTTAAAATCCAATAATCACCGTCCCGGACGGCTGTCGATGTCGTGCCGCCCGCGTCGGAGCCGGCATTCGGCTCTGTGAGGCCGAAGGCCATGATCTTTTCACCCTTCGCGATGGGAACAAGGTATTTCTGAAGCTGCTCCTCCGTACCGGCCAGCATGAGCGGCCCGCCGCCCAGGGAGTTCGGAGCCGAAACCCATATATCCGTCACGGCGCTGACGCGCCCGAGCTCTTCCAAGGTTATGGCATAAGACAGAAAGTCGGAGCCCTGGCCGCCATATTTAGCAGGGGTTTTGATGCCAAAGAAGCCTGCCTTGGCCATTTTGTCGAGCAGCTCTTTCGGGTATTCGCCGGTCTCTTCAATCTGGTCCAGAAGCTCCTTTGTCAATTCCTTCTCCGCAAAGTCGCGGGCCAGTTTCCGAACAAGCTCATGCTTTTCAGAAAAAATCATAATTCTTCCTCCTATGCTCATTCTGATTGATGTTTTTATCCCAACAGTACCTGGGAATATGCGGGAAATCATATAACCGGCACGGTTTAGACGGACTTTATGCACATAATTATAGATGTTATCTAAAAATAATGTATTATTTTGTTTAATACTTTTTCTTGAATATATTCATGTTTTATGCTAGATTGTTGCCAACGGGATACATAAATATAGGTATCACTGACGTCGGCGGAAGGGTGGTTTCGTTGAGTTCAACATTATTCGATTATGAATGGCAGTTCCTTCTACAGATGGTCTCGCGTATAAATTACAGCGAAACGTATACGGAGACCTGTGATACGATCCTACAGCAGATGCGGACGCTGATTCCTTTTCAGACGGGTATTATCTTTCAGGCCGGGCGGGAAAACGGACGCGCCATCCTCAACAACCCGGTATCGACCGAGACGCTGGATGATACCTCCGACCACGCTTTTTTTACCGAAGGCAACTACCCCCACTGGAACGAGTTTATTATGGCGCCATACAGCATTGTTTTCCGTCAGTCGGATATCATTTCGCCGGCCAAAATGGAGAAAACAAGGGTTTACCGGGAGATATGGCAGCCGAGGAACATCTACTGGGGATTGTTTATTTCTCTTGTGTACAAGGATTGCCCCCTGGCTGTGATCGGGCTGATGCGCGATAAGACGACCGAGGATTTTTCGGCCCGGGATATCTACATCATGAACACTCTCAAAGACCCGCTGGAACGCAAGTTTTACAGTCTGCTCGAAGGCAAAATGAGGCGCGGCGGCAGTCTGGCGCATCCTGAAAGGATCGCAAAAACGGCGTCGCGCTACGGACTCACAAAACGGGAAACGGAAATCGTGGCGCTTGTCTGCAGCAGCAAAAGCAGCGAGGACATGTGCCAGCAGCTGTACATCACCCATGCGACGCTGTCAAAACACCTGTCGAATATCTATTCAAAGACAAAGGTGCGCAACAGGACACAGCTTTTCGGGCTTTTCAATGATGTGTAAGCCGGCATTTGGAGAGATAATAGAGATAATTTAATCTGCCTTCAAGTAATTCTATATGCTGGCGCCGATTTTGGCAATGTGAATTATTTGAAAATTCTACTATCTTTTTATACTTTCTTTTGTTTTAAGTTGCAAAATACGAAAATCCGTACTGATATTATACAATTGTGCAAAATTCCATAAAATTTTAATAGAATCCGTCGAATGCAAATGCTAATATATTTTTCAAAGGAGTGTCATACAAAGATGAAGGAACTGAAGGGCAGTAAAACAGAAAAAAACCTGATGACGGCGTTTTCGGGCGAATCCGAGGCAAGAAACAAGTATACTTATTACGCGTCCAAGGCGAGAAAAGACGGGTATGAGCAGATCGCCGCCATCTTTGAAGAGACGGCGGCCAACGAGAAGGAGCACGCGAAATTATGGTTCAAGCTCCTGCACGGCGGCGATGTGCCGGATACACTGACAAACCTTGACGACGCAGCGGCCGGTGAGCATTACGAATGGACCGAGATGTATGCCGATTTTGCCAAGGAGGCGCGTGAGGAAGGATTTTTGGAAATCGCCAGCCAATTCGAGGGTGTCGCTGCGGTGGAAAAGGTGCATGAGGCGCGTTATGCCAAACTCATCGACAACATCATGGGCGGGCTCGTTTTCTCAAGGGACAATGACGTTATCTGGCAGTGCGCCAACTGCGGCCATATTGAAATCGGAAAAAAAGCGCCGGACGTGTGCCCCGTCTGCGCACATCCAAAAGCCTATTTCCAGATTCGGGCTGAAAATTACTGAGCATTTTTTTAAGAGAGGTTGAGGAGAGTACCATGAATTCACCGAAGGAAATCGCACAAAGCTACATAGCCGCCGGAACGGCTAAAACAAAGCTGTCGATCAGCAAAATGCTTGTACTCGGAATTCTGGCCGGGATGTTCATCGCCATTGCCGGCGTCGCGTCGACTGTCGCCTCGGCGACGCTGACCGGCTCCATCGGCAAGCTGCTGGGCGCTGCCGTCTTCCCCGGAGGCCTTGCGATGGTGCTCGTCGCCGGGAGCGAGCTTTTTACGGGAAACACAATGATCATTCTGCCGGTCTGCTGCAGGCAGGCAACGGTGGGCGGGATGCTGAAGAACTGGGTTACCGTCTACATCGGCAACTTCATCGGCAGCCTGCTCGTCGCGGCGCTCGTCGTCTACGGCGGTACCTTCGGCCTCTTTGATAACGCCGCCGGCGGCGCAGCCATCAACACGGCGGTAGCCAAGGTCACGCTCGCTTTCGATGACGCATTTATCCGCGGCATCCTCTGCAACTTCCTTGTCTGCATTGCCGTCTGGATTTCGTTTGCCGCCAAGGACGTCGTCGGCAAAATCTCCGGACTGTTTTTCCCAATCATGATTTTCGT
>JAAYBH010000246.1 GCA_012718935.1 Clostridiales bacterium | reverse complement strand
TCCCACCATCGGGACATCCTGTCCGATGATCTCGTGCGCCTGCTTGGCCAGCGTCTTGAGCTCCTCAGGATCAGTTGAGGTACGCATCTGGTCAGCGACCGCGTCATAGGCCGGGTTGCTGTAGCGGGTGATGTCGCGCGAGCCGGCGAAGCGGTAGTCATAACGGTCAAGGTCTGTCAGTGCGATACCGCCGCGGTTGGGTGCCGAGGTCCACACCGCCTGGAATTCGCCGGGGCCCTCTTTCGTCAGGAACACGCTGAACTCTACCTGCTCGAGCGTCATCTCAACGCCGATGCTCTTCAGGGCTGACTGAATCAGCTCAATGCCCGGATCGGGCTGCCAAAGCAGTATCGTGAATTTCAGCGGGTTGGATGCGTTGTAGCCTTCCGCCTCAAGCATCGCCTTTGCCTTCTCCAAATCGTATTTAGGCATACTCTCAGGATCGGCGTAGAGGTCAAAGCCGGCGAAGAGCATGCTCTGAACCGAAGGCCTGCCGCCATTGAGCTGAGCAATGGATTCACGGTCTATCGCAGAGACGATCGCCCGGCGCACGTTTGCGTTGTCGAAGGGCGCTTTTTCGCAGTTGAAGCCGAAGCCGACATATCTGGTGCTGCTCCCCTTAAGAACACTGAGATCGGATGCCTGTTCCGCGAGCTTCAGCTCCATACCTGAGACGAGCCCGGCGTACTGCAGCTGCCCGGATTCGACGGCGATATAGCGGGCGGCGTTTTCAGGGATAGCGGTGAAGTTAATTTTGCTAATCTGCGGCTTGGCAAACGGATACCCGTCCCATGTTTCGATGGTCACGCTCGTGCCGGGTGTAAATTCCGTCACCTTGTACGGGCCGGTGCCGACGGGCTTCAGGTAGATTGCATCATCGCCGCCGGCTTCAATATAAGCCTTATTGACGATGGGCGCCGTATAAAAAGCCCTCGGGATTGTGGTGGTGTTCGGCTCCTTGGCTTTGATCGTCAGCGTGCTGCCCTCGTAGGTGACGCTGTCAATCAGTTTTGCGGTGTCCGCGGATTTGGGGATGTCATTCAACCGCTCAAAAGAATAGACGATATCGTCCATCGTCAGCGGGTCGCCGTTTTGGAACTTGTAGCTCAAGTCGATCTCAAAGGTCCACGTTAAAGCGTCAACCTCTTTCCACGACTTTGCGACACCCGGGATGAAATTGTAGTCGTTATCAATCTCAACCAGCTTGTCATAGATGTGATAGCAAACCGACATCGTTGTATTTGTGTCCTCGGAAACCGGATCGAGGCCGTTCGGCAGGATGCTGAACGCTACGGAGATCTCAGCCGGGCTGGTGGTTCCGCTCGTGTCACCCGATGGCTGGGCGCTCGTGTCACCCGATGGCTGGGTTTTGCCGCCACATGCGGCGAGTGAGAAGATACATGCAAAAACGAGTACGAGTGCGATGATCGAATACACTTTTTTCATAAGTAATCCTCCTTTGATATTGCAGATGTCGTATCCATACGGAATTGCTTAAACCCATCTGCGATATCATTATAAAAAGGAGGCCGCAATAACGGCAAGTGACTGTGGTCACAACTTAACGCGTCCGCTGTCACAATTTTTTGTCGAAATTTTGTGAAGTATGAACATTTACGATGAATATATTGACTTGCGTTCCAATTTGATGAAATAGTTTCCGGGGGGTTGTCACAGCGTAACAGGCTGATATAATTGCATCAGCGGCATATGGCTGCTGCTTTACGGCGGATTGGAGATTTTAATGAAGAAAAACATCAGATATTTGCTTGTTATATTAACGCTTGGCCTGATGGCAGGCTGTGGTGCTCAAAGCACCGAACCGGTCAGTATAACTCCGGGTGTGTACGCGGTGTCAGCAAATCCGCAGGTGCCATCGGACGGCGAAATTTATAAACTGGTCGTCCAGAACCACGACCCCGCCGCCAGCACCTGCGGACAGTACGTGGAAGCATGGGGGAAGACAGTGGAGAACGCTTCCGGCGGGCGCATCAAGTTTACCTATTACCACGATGGGACCCTCGTCGGTGCGGACGATTCCGTCAAAGCCGTCTTGAGCGGCAAAGCCGATATCTGCTGGAGCGCCGCGTCAATATACTCCGGCCAGTTCCCGATTTCCGAGTTTATCCAGCTTCCGCTGTCGGGCATCACCTGTGCGCGTATGGGTTGCGACGTGATGCGGGATATGTTCCGTGAGGTTCCGGCTCTTCAGGACGAATATGAGGATTTCAAGGTCATCATGCTTGGCAGCTGCACGTATGCACCCATCAGCACAACCACGGAAAAACTGACAACCATCGATGATATTCAAGGATTTCGCATTCGCGCCCCCGGCTCCACCTGCGCCCTGTGGAGCAGCGACATCGGCATGAACCCCATGACGGTTGCGACGCCCGAAACCAACGAATTGCTCAAAAAAGGCGTCATCGAGGGCTGCCTGAACGACTGGCACAACATTTCGGCCACAAAGCTCTATGAAAACCTCAACTACATCATGGACTTTCCGGCGCCCGGCTCACCGATCTTTTTGCTGATGAACAAGGAGTCATACGCATCGCTGCCGGCGGACCTGCGGGCCGTTATTGACCTGTATTCCGGCGACTACGCCTCAAAAATGGCCGGGATCTATTGGGATTCCACCCGGACCTGGATTTATGATAATGCCGGAGCGTTCGGCGTGGAAATCTACGAGCCCTCCGACGAGCTGTACGCACACCTGACCAGCGACAAGGTCAAGGAGAATGTCCACAAACAGTATGTCGAATACCTCAACGGCTTCGGTCTCGATGGCCAGGAGATATACAGCAAGTGCATGGAGATCGTTTCGCGATATACCGGGGCGTATGCCGATCCCTGGGCCGAGGGCGTCGGAATCGAGGATTTCATAGGATAAAAAGAGCCGCCCGGACCAGACCGGACGGCTTATTAATTCAGGAGTTTTCGCAGATAAACAGCAAGCGCCGCCCGATCGCGGATATCGGTTTTATCGTAAATTCTTGAAACGTAATTCTTGACGGTTCCTTCTGTCAGATGGAGCTTGGCCGCGATGCCGCTGTTTGTATATCCCTCCGCCAGAAGGCGGCAAATGTCCAGCTCGCGCTGTGTTATATCATGCAGAAACGCCTCGTCGGCGGCGGAGAGTACATCCGGCCGCTGCACTTTCCCCATATAAGCGGCGAGAGCGGACATTACCTTTTTATCCAGTGTGCTTTGCCCTTCCATGACACTGCGTACCGCATTAACGATGGCCTCCCGGCCGGCATCCTTCAGGATGTACCCGTCCGCGCCGTTCTGAATCGCGGTTATGATATTTTTTTCATCATAAAAGGTTGTCAGCACCAAAATCTTTATTTGGCTGTGCCGGGACCGAAGCTCCCGAATAAGCTCAAGTCCTCCCATACCGAACATTCTTAAATCCACAAGAGCGATATCGGCGCTCTTGTTTTCAAGGAGCTTCAGCGCCGCGGCGCCGTCCGCTGCCGTACCCACCACCATGAAGTCATCCTCCATGAAAAATATGAGCTCCAGGCTCTCCAGCAAAAGCGGTTCGTCGTCAACCAGCATGAGCTTAATTTTTTCTTTCACTCTCATCTTCCTCCCTGATAGGAAGCCAGATTGTCACGGAGAAACCCGGCCCGCTCCGGCAGGTCATATACCCGCCGTTTGCCTTCAGATACGATTCGATTTTTTTCAGGCCGAAGCCCTTGCCTTCGGCGGCCCCGGCCGGCGGCTGCCCTCTGCCGTTGTCTGTTGCCGTCATTTCGATATAATCGCCGCCGAAGCTGATGTTCAGGGTTACGTGGCTTGCCTTCCCGTGCTTCCCGCTGTTCGTCAGGCATTCCTGGGCGGCACCGTACAGGAAACGGGCGTGTTCGGCGCTGATACTCATGCTTAGGACATCAGCGGGGATATCTCCCAGATTGTTATGAATGCGCATGTTGGCATCCATTTCAAATTGACGGAGGCAGATGGTCAGCGTTTTCACGAGATCCCCCAGGGATACCGAGGTGTCCCGGCTGTCTACAAGCCGGACGCTGTCCCGAATCACCTGAAGGCTTTCCCGCATACGTTCGCCGGCAGCCGTTACCTTTGAATCAGCCATTTCAGGGCTGACACCGCGGATCGCCTCCGCCGCGTCAATGGCCATGATCGCCGCCGTGATCGTGTGCCCGACGCTGTTGTGGATATCCCGGCTGATCTTTTCCCGCTCCTCGAACCTCGCGACCTTGTCGGTCATGGAGCTTTCCAGCTCGAGGAGCTCTTTCTCCTGCGTGACCCGGTGGATATTTAGCATGAGGGCGGACGTCCTGTTGCTGAGTATCCAGAATACAACGGCGAAGCAGAGGTAAATGAAGATTCTGGGCAGGGCTGCGAACTGTATGATGTTCCGGATCCCTTTGAAGGGCTCAAGGATCTGTGCAAACATAATATAGTGGCTGAGGATATGTGAGAAAAAGATGATAATCACCGATTCCGCGCAGATGATCATCATGACGCGCTTGCTGTAATACAGCGCCGCGACAACTGTCGGGAACAGCAGGATCAGCATCAGCTGAAAGGTAAACGCCGCGTAGCACAACCCCGATGCAATGACCGAGCAGGTCAGCACGGCGTATTTGACCCATGGCTTCTTTACGCGAAGAACATCGACAATCAACGTCGGCAGAAGCAGCGGGGCGAGGATCAGCGTCAGCATCCGGCCCAGCGTAAAGCCCGGTACATACATCACGTAATATTCGCACAGGATCCCTATGAGTATCATAATATAGAGCTCGATGCGCGACACTCTGGACGCCAGTTTGTTGACCGCCGCCTCATTTTTTTTGAGCAGTTCTCTGTAAGCTTCCATAACATCACCACACAGTCAAAGCGTTCCGGTATCTTTTGCGTCACGATCGCGTCACGATCATTGTATCTTTATATTCTCCCGCGTTCAAGAGAATTCTGAATAAGCCTTAGTGTAAAATAATCATTGGCAAAAAGAGAGGAATAGCAAAAACTATTCCTCCCGCATACGAAACTTGTTATGATGAGTTTGCCGACAACATCAGACAGGAGGCGTATGCAGGTTGAGTATATC